>NZ_JAXKVV010000005.1:0-225824 GCF_034296135.1 Aureibaculum koreense | reverse complement strand
CTTGCTTTGAGCATTCATAAGAGCCTTTAGTTCTGATTCACTCTCTTTAATGTGTAAGTCTATTTGTTTTGCCATAAGGCAATTTACAAATAATTGAGTAAATTAACAAGAGAAATGGTATAATCCCTTTCCCCATGCTTTACCAAATTCTTCCAAATACGATTCAGCAATATCCGTTTGAATCAGAAGTTGCGTCTTTTCGCCTACATTTTCGAGTGTGTAATTTTCTTGTGCCCCTTTCCATTCTTTTACCTTATCACTTTCGTAATCTTCTATGCCATTTTTAATAAAGCTCTGATGTTCGATGGACATGAATTTATTCGAAATCTTTTTCTTTATTTTACTTACCATACCGTTACCGTCAGACCCAATGAACTTTACTTCCTTCTTTCCAATCAGTTTCAGCTCGGGAACCTTCAGCAAAAGAAGCTGCCCATTTTGGATAGGTTTCATCGCTCCATAGCACTTTCCATACTTTTTTTTGTGATGCGTCTATATAAATATTAAATTCTTTTCGTTCCATTATATTAAGTTTTTAATGCCAATCTAAATAAAATTAACATTACAGCTTACCACTGATTTGAGTTGCTAAATTAATTCTAAAAACGCTATTACAGTTTGCCATATGGCAATAAATAATGTTTACCCTAACCTACGTAATACCAATTTAAATAATTATTTTACAAAAGTTATTGGGTAAAATCAAATGGGTTAATCATTAATTCAATACCGTCATAAATAGTGGGATTTTTAAAGGATTTTACACCTTATTAACTATGCCATGAATTTGATTAAAAAAATAATACCCATTGTATTGGTTCTAATTGCAGGAAGCTTGGTTTTTCTTCAATATAAATTTAAAAGTGAAATTACCAATGCAATAGATAAAAAATTACCTCAAAACATTAAAATCGATTATACTCAGCTAAACGCAAATGTGTTTAGCGGTACTGTTGCATTTGATAGTCTTTCAGCAAAAATATTAAACGATAACAAAAATGTAATAACCTCATTAAACGCCAATAGTTTAAATATTTCAGGTTTTAGCGTATGGCAATTTTTGGTCAATAATACTATTTCTATCAACAACATAATTTTTGAAAATCCAGATTTACTTTACTACTCAAACCAGCAAAGTAAAGAAAGGCCTAAAGATTCTACTAAAAATGAAAGATTTGATAAGTCCATAAAAATTGATAAAATTTCGTTTAAAAACGGTTCGTTTAAAATTAAAGAAAGTAAAGAAGACAGCCTTTATTTTAATATGGACAGTATCAGTTTTAATCTGATTGGATTAAGCACAGATGCTTACAAACTAAAGGAAAAAATACCTTTCGATTATAGAGACTATAATTTTAGCTGTGAGCAAATCTTTATGAACATGAACCAGTTCGAGCATTTAAAAATAGAAAAGTTAAATGTCGGTAAGGGTAAACTTAAGTTACAAAACCTATATATAAAACCAAAATTCACACCACAAGAACTATCAACAAAAATAGTAGTTGAGCGAGATCATATTCAACTCCACATCCCTGAATTGGCATTTGACGGATTATACTTTGGTTTTAATAACAGTAGGTTCTATCTTTTAACAAAATCAGGAACGTTGACTAAACCTGAACTTATTATGTATCGTGATAAACGAATTGCCGATGACATGACCATTAAAAAATTATATAGTAAAATGTTGCGTGAACTTTCATTTAAACTTGATATTTCTGAATTTAAAATCGGCCAAGGCTATATAAGCTATTCCGAACGGGTCAAAAACGATAGTAAAGCTGGTAAAATATTTTTTAATGACGTAAATGCTTCAATAATCAATCTTTCAAACACTTATGAAGATGGAGAAAAAACAGAAATTTCAGCCAGTTCTAATTTTATGGGAAAAGCACCGATGACTTTAGATCTTAGTTTTGATGTTAACAATAATCAAGATGAGTTTTTGGCTTCGGGTCAATTTAAAAACTTTGATGTCAAAATGGCAAATTCATTTTTTGAATCGAATTTAAATGCTAAAGCCGAAGGGGAAATAGAGCAAATATTTTTTACCTTTAACGGAAATAATTTCAGTTCAAAAGGTGATTTAAAAATGAAGTATAGAAATTTTAAATTTAAGGTATTGAACAAAAAAAACCGTGTTAACAAATTGTTGACCGCAATTGGTAATATTTTTGTGAAAGATGGTTCTAAAGCGGATAAAGATGGATTTAGACATGGAAATATTGAAGTAGAACGCAATAAAAACAAATCGTTCTTTAATTATTTATGGATAAATGTAGAAGACGGATTAATAAGTACGCTGACTGGTGATGGTGAAAAAAATTAAAAACTTAGCATGAACAAACGTAGAAAATTGAGGGAAAAGTAAATCAAGGAAAAAAATAAATGAACTGGGACAGAATAAAAGAAAAATTATCCATTTTAGCAGATGCCGCAAAGTATGACGTTTCGTGCTCATCAAGCGGAAGTAAACGTGCAAATAAAGGTAAAAATTTGGGTGATTCTTCTGGTGTGGGCATTTGCCACAGTTATACCGAAGATGGTCGTTGTGTGTCTTTATTAAAAATACTTTTGACCAATTATTGTATTTACGATTGTCTCTATTGCGTATCTAGAAAAAGCAATGATATTAAACGTGCAGCCTTTAAAGTTGATGAGGTAGTTGACCTGACTCTAAATTTTTACCGTAGAAATTATATTGAAGGCCTCTTTTTAAGTTCTGGTATTTTTAAAAACCCAGATTTTACCATGGAAAGACTTGTTCTTGTAGCTAAAAAATTAAGATTAGAGCACAAGTTCAATGGTTATATCCACTTAAAAACAATACCTGGGGCAAGCGATGAATTAATGCACGAGGCAGGGCTATATGCCGATAGATTGAGTGTTAATATAGAATTACCCACAAAATCAGGGTTGAAACTATTAGCACCAGATAAGGATCATAAAACAATGTTGGCTCCCATGAGCACCATTCAGCAAGGTATTCAAATTTATAAAGAGGAAAAAAAACTTATCAAGTCGTCCCCAAAATTTACACCTGCTGGTCAGTCTAGTCAAATGATAATCGGTGCTACCAATGAGAGCGACCTAGATATTGTTAAAACCTCAACTTTTTTATATAAAAAATATTATTTAAAACGTGTTTACTATTCGGGTTATGTTCCAGTATTGTCCGATAATAAATTACCTGCTTTACATACCCCAGTACCAATGGTCAGAGAAAGCAGGTTATACCAAACGGATTGGTTGTTTCGATTTTATCAGTTTAAGCCTCAAGAAATTGTAAATGAATTATATCCTAATTTAGATTTGGAAATTGACCCTAAATTGTCATGGGCATTAAGAAATATGGATCATTTTCCAGTTGACATCAATACAGCCGACTACCATATGATACTAAGAATACCTGGCATTGGTGTTAGATCAGCACAAAAAATTATTGCGGCACGCAAACATGCTTATTTAAATTTTGACCAGCTGAAAAAATTTGGTATTGCCTTAAACAGGGCTAAATATTTTATAATCTGCAAAAACTATTACTCAACACATGATTTTGACCAGAACAGATTAAGAAATGAAATTTTAAGATTTGGTCATAGTAAATACAAAAAGAACTTTTCAAACCAACTTTCACTCTTTTAATGACCTACCTTGTTTATGATACTAGCTTTGAAGGATTTTTAACCGCGGTTTTTGAGGTGTATGAACTTAAGTTGGAAAGAGTAGCCATTAGGAAAAACAACGTAGAGATCCCACAGTTGTTTGGAGAAACCATACCAGTAATAACCAATAAAGATAAGGCCAAAAGAGTTGCTGATAAAATTATTGCTATTTTAGGAAAACAAGGTTTTCAATCATTGTTAAAATCCCTTTTGAGCGAAATGGATACTATAGAAGATAGTATTCTAGATGTAATCCGTTATGCCATTAAAACTAATGAGAATGTTTTAAATGATTTTGGCCATCCTGCGGTTTTGGAAATTCAGCAAATTTTAAAAAAACTAAGTAGAGAGCGACACAGAATGAATGCATTCGTACGTTTTAAGCTTGCAAACGATGGTTTATATTACGCTTTTATAGAACCTGATTTTGATGTGTTGCCCTTAATCAGCAATCACTTCAAATCGAGGTATGCAGATCAAAAATGGTTAATTTATGATTTAAAAAGAAATAAGGGAATCTTTTACAATCTGCAAAAAGTTGAAATGGTACAATTGGAAGATAGTATAAAAGAATCTGAAAAAAGGTTAAATATTAACCTAGATACTTCAGAAATAGAGTTTCAAAAACTATGGAAATCTTATTTTAAAAGTACAAACATTCTTTCAAGAAAAAACATGAAGTTACATCTTCAGCATGTCCCTAAAAGATATTGGAAATACCTGATCGAAAAAAAATAGCTATTCTAGCTTTAAAATTAAATTTTCAATAAGGTTAAAACTTTAATTTTTTGGATTAATATACCACTTGCTTCCGCCTTATATTTGAGTTAATAAAGAATAATATTAATCTCACCTGTTTCAATACAGGTTTAAAAACATAAAATTATGAACACAGAACAATTAAAGGGCAAGTGGAATCAGGCCAAAGGAAAATTAAAGCAGAAATATGGTAACTTAACCGATAACGATCTTACTTATGCCGAAGGAAAATTCGACGAAATGCTGGGTAGAATCCAAGAAAAAACGGGTAAGACCAAAGAACAGTTAAAAGAAGAGATAGACAGGTACTAAAACTCTTTTATATTTAAAAACACTAAGAAAAAGCCTCCAAAGTTTGGGGGCTTTTGATTTAAAATTATTGAGTCGTCCTGAAAAAGGATTATAAAATAGAATAAACCATGGATGAAATACAAATTACACAATTATTTAATTATCCATTAAAATCTACTAAAGGGCAATTGTTGAATACCGTTAAGGTATTGACTACTGGTTTTAAAAATGATAGAATTGTCGCTGTTATCAATACAAACAATAAAGTTGTAACAGGACGCGAGTGTCCAAAATTGCTGACCATTTCGTCAGAAATTAACGACGGCTTTTTATCATTAACCTTATCAGAAAAATTAGAAAGCTCCTTTGCCCTACCGGCTTCTAAAGATACTATTGAAATCCGCTTATTTAGAAATAAAATTACGGGCAAAATTTTCGACGTAAAAGCCAACGAATTTATTTCATCTTATTTAAACGAAGATCTTCGATTGGTTTACATTGCTGATAATTATAGAGAGGTGCTTGAAAAACGTGGAGGTAAATCTGGTGATTTTACTGGCTATGCAGATTCTGCACCAATACATCTTATTAATACAAATACATTAAAACATCTTAATTCTAAATTGGATAAGAAAGTGTCCGTTTTAAATTTTAGGCCCAATATTGTAATTGATGGAGTAAAACCTTACCAGGAAGACCTTTGGTCAGAAATTACAATAAATGGCTGTCGATTCCGAGTACAAGAACGTACCGAAAGGTGTATTTTTACAACCATCGACCCTCATACCCAAGAAAAAGATACTCATTTACAACCCTTAATGACCATATCTGAAATACGACTTTTAAAAGGGGAACGTCATACTTTCGGAATTAATTTAATCCCAATATCAGAATGTGAGATTTCAATTGGTGATAAAATCACTGTCAATAATACTGACGGGAATTAATTATTAAATTCGATAAAATTGAAAATACAAAATAAAATACCAACCGTCGCTATTATTGGTTGTGGACCAAGAGGCTTATCAGCTTTAGAATCTCTATTTAAAGAGGCAGCATCACAGAACAAAAAAGTGAAAGCAATAGTATTTGAAAAATCAGAATTTCCTGGTGCTGGGCCAGTGTACCATCCAAATCAGCCCGATAGCAATTGGCTGAATGTGAGTGAAAGGGCAGTGGATATACCTTGTCGAGAGGAAATTTCATTTGAAAATTTTACTATTTTACCCTTTCCTGACTACCAAGAGTGGTGTGGTTATCACGATGGTGATGATGGTAAATTTACTGTTGATAGATTTCCATTGAGATCACACTTGGGCAAATATCTGAATGAGCGTTTTGAAAGCATTGCAAACATTCTTTTAAAAAAAGGACTAATGAAATATATCAATAAAGAAGTAATTAAAGTTGATGTTGAAAACGAAGTCATTCAAATTGATATTATTGGAGGGGAAAGGTTTACTGCCCAAGAGGCCGTTGTCTCTGTAGGTCATCAACCCATTGAATTGGATGAGCAACTAGCCGAATGGCAAAATCGGGTTACAAATTTGGATAATATTGTTCTTTATACGCAACCTTATCCTATTTCAAAAATATTGGAATCTCAAATACTAAATTCTCATACAATTGTTGCTGTAAGGGGTTTCGGGCTAGCAATGATAGATGTTGTTCGTGGATTAACCGAAGGGTTTGGTGGCAAATTTGAAATTATTGATGAGAAAACAAGAGAAATGGTTTATACTGAAAGTGGAAAAGAACCTAAAACTATTATCCCCTTTTCACTAGATGGTCTTCCCATGGCACCAAAACCATTAAATGAGAAGATAGACGAAAAATATCTCCCTTCAAAAAAAGAGTTAAAAGAATACAACGAGCAGATTAAAAGTTCAATCCATTCAAAAACCGATTTATCGTCGCCAAGATTTCTAATGGAAGCAATAGCCCCAATAATAGTGATAAAATTTAAACTATTACGAGATGAAACCCTGAGTCAGTCATTTTCGGATGACGAGTTGCACGAAATTATAATCAGTTGGCTATCTGACGGAGAATTTGAACATGAATTAATCCTATCAAAAAAGCTACCGGAAGTAAAAATGATGGAAAAGTTTGTAAATATGGCAACGGGACATGTAGAACCAAGCCTTGATTTTTGTATAGGACATGTATGGCGACACTGTCAGCCCTCAATGTATAAATTATTGTCTTTTGCCCCATTGCCCGATAAGCTTATTTCTGAAATAGTAGATTTGGACGAACGTCTTAAACGATACTCTTATGGCCCACCCGTTGATAGTATTCAGCAGATTTTGAGCCTAGTTAAAGTAGGCAAAGTTTCATTAAAACTTGTGAACGACCCTGATATTAACCTAGAAGAAGATGGTTGGCATATGGCAAAAGATGATATTTCAAATATTGCCAATGTTATGATCAATTCTGTTTTGCCCCCTCCTGAAATTTTAAAGGTTGCAAGTCCGTTACCCAAAAACCTAATAAAGGACTCTTCTGTTGAACCCCTACACGACGAGTTAGGTATTCGTACTGATAAAGATGGTACAGTAGCAAAAAAGAATAGTAAAACGAAAACACAACTTGCCGTTCTTGGAAGATTGGCTAAAGGAACGCTTATTGGGGTTGATGCAATAGCTGAATGCTTTGGAAATCAATCAGCTTATTGGGCAAAAGGAGTGCTGCTCAGATTAAAGAATTAGATTCAAGATATATTTTTCTCGTCATTAACTCTCAAATAGAATTTATTGAATTAAAATGAGATGGTATATATATGAAAAAAACCAACTTTATAGAAGCTGGTTTTATCTAAGGGAGAAAGTATAATATAAATTTAGCTAATACTATTGCTAGCAAATTTTTGAATTATAATTTATACTACAAATATCATTTAAAACAACCATTAAATAATTATATAATTTTTTGATTTTGTTATAATATTTCTTTCATTACTAAATAATCTTTTGGAATACAAATTTTATTAATTGCATCAATACTTACGGAAAGGTCAGTGTAACTTTATTGTGAAATACAATATTAATCATATCTGTTCTGATTTAAAAATCGCTATAAATCATCAAAAAAAATCAGGGTAGATTTTAAAACTAAATATTATGGAAAATACTAAAAATAAAGAAAAAAGATACGACAGAAATGTAAGCGAACAAAACGAAGACAATGTGATTCATCTTCCTGAGGACAATAGAAACCGTTTAGATCGGAGAGAGGGAAATGTTAAAAGTGAATATAACCGTGGTGAACGTCCTTTAGAAAGCAATGTTAAGCAACGCTACGAAGAAGAGGAATAACAAGTTTTGTAAATTGATATGCCTTATAACCTTATAAGAAGTTTGGCTATTAAATAAAAAAATCTGTCTGAGCATTGTGTCCAGACAGATTTTTTTATTTTAATTAGTCCAGCGGTCGTCTTCCTGAAATGACATTGTACAAAATAACTACTACAGCAATAACAATTAAGATGTGCAATAAGTTGCTGGTAGCAATACCAGGAACAACTCCTAACATACCTAAAAGCCATATCACTATACAAATAACGGCAACAAGCCAAAGTAAACTTCTCATAATAAATGGTTTTTAAGCCTATCTGCCGATAGGCAAGGTTAATAATTTAAATATACAAAAATGTAATGAAAAATCAAGAAAAAAATCGATAATATTTTTTTAATAGACTGATTTTCAATTTTTTAAAATAAAAAACCAATCCCCACGGACCGGTTTTTCATTTGGGTTAAAAGTGACATATATATTAGGCTGTTACAGCTATCGAATTTTGATTGTCTTTATAAAATTTAGGGCTACAGTTATATTTTTGTTTAAATATTTTAGAGAAGTAACTTCTACTGGTAAACCCTATACTATAAACAACCTCAGAAATATTCAAATCCGTAGTTCTAATCAATCTTTCAGATTTTTTCATTCTTTCGTTTATAATAAAGTCCCTTACGGTTCTGTTGTGCAATATCTTAAACCCTTCTTGCAATTTACTGGTACTGAGTCCTGATTTTTTGCTCAAAGTTTTAAGTGTATAATCATTTTCTGGGTAATTAATTATAAACTCTGACAGTTCTTTAATGGTATCCATTTCTCTAGTAGTTAAATTACCTGTTGGGTTCTCTACATTTCTTAAATCATCAAGGCGTTGTTGAATTTCCAATGCAAGAATCATATGTACAGTACTTTCTATCATTAAATTTCTGACAATACCTGTCTGCTTAATAGCACTTAATTCCTTAATTTTTTCACCGATTTTTAAATTATACGAACCTATATATACAGAACTCTCTTTAGTATCGCTATTTTCAAAAAAAGTATCTCTCAGTTTTTGATTTAAGCCAACACCTTCTGCCAGTTCAGAGGTAATGGTATTTACAACAATTAGAGAAATTTTAGTAGGTTCATCTTTTTTAAATGTCAATACATTCTCTTCGGCTCTTTTGCAGGTTAAAACACCTGTCTGATATTTTTTCAGCGTGTTTTGTTTGCCGCCGGCACCAAACCTGTGCGATAAGCTACCTTTTGCACAATAAGCAAAATAAATGGGCAATCTCTCAGTGGCATTAATGCTTAATGTAAAATTATCGTTTAACGTAATATCAAATTCCAAATAAGAAATTCCGTTTTTAAAAGAAAATCCTTTGATATTTCCAGAACCTAATTGACCGTTGAGGTCTAGATTATACTCGTTAGAAGAAATGTTTAATTTTCCTCCAAAATTTTTATGCAATTCATTAAATATTTTTCCTATTTTGCTTGTTTTGATATATGTGGTTTTCATGATAGTTGTTTTATGTTAATGTTCTTTAGTGTTCTTTGATAACTTTAATAATAACAGCGGTAACTGCGGCCAAGAGTAAAAAATGTATAATCATTCCCAGTCCGTATATAAAAAAACCTACTGCCCATACCGTTAAGAATAAAATTGCTAAACCGTATAGTATTTTTGACATATCAAATTGTGCTTCTGGTTGCATTACTTGTCTAAATTTTTAGAAAAATTAGCAGAACCCGACAAAACAGTTGACTTGTTATGTACAGTGTTTACAATTTCTTTCGGAAATATCTTTCCTACCCGAGCAAATTGTTTTAAACTTGAACTTCTATTTTTCATTGTAATTTTTTTTGAGGCTTATATAATATCTTGATTTTACATTACAAAGATGCAACAACAACCACCCTATCGTCTTACAGAGTTTTTGGATTTAGTTATATAATTATTGGTTTATAATGAATAAGGAGTGAAAAACGCTTTTAAATGCATTTCTTTTGTGGTTATCACCCCGAAAAATATTCGAAATAGCACCTGAGCTATGAATGGCATTTCTTATAAGAAGTGGGACTTATTATTAAAACATCACCATCAAATCAAAAACTAAGCAGGCAAATAAATATAAAAAGTAGTTCCTTTGCCCCGCTCACTAGTAGCATGAATAAACCCGTGATGGTTGTCGACAATTTTTTTGCAGATGGCTAAACCTATGCCGGTTCCTGAATATTCGGTTTTTTGGTGTAGGCGTTCAAAGATATCGAATATCTTTTCGGCATTTTCTTGATCAAAACCAATACCGTTATCGCTAATTACAATTTTATGATAGTTTTTAGAAGTCTTTGTAAAATTAACAGTTATTTGGTCTTTATGTACTATGGAAGCATCTATTAAAATTTTAGCATCTTCTTTTAAATTTCTGTACTTAATAGCGTTAGAAATTAGATTATTGAACAACTGCTCCATCTGAAAACGAATACCCTTAATGGTGGGCAAATCGTTTTTAATTAAAGTTACATTAGCTTCTTTAAGTCTTTCTGAAAGATTGTCTTCAACTTTTTCAAGTTTTTTGTTCAAGTCTATTTTTACAAAATCTTCATGCGTACTGTCTATTTTGGAGTAGGTCAATAAATTTTTTATCAATAATTGCATACGGCTTGCTGCATTGTCGATCTTATCAAAATAAGCGGCTCCTTTCTCGGACAAATTCTTTTGTTCCGACTCGGATAGTAAAGAAATAAACATCTGTATTTTCCGCAAAGGTTCTTGCAGATCGTGACTCACCACCCTGTTAAAAGATTCGAGTTCGGCATTAGAACGTTTTAGGGCTTTATTTCTCTTTTTTAATTTTTTATCTTTTCTGATATTTTCTGTAACATCTTGTACAATGCCTATCATTTTATCTTTCCCGTCTTCACTTATCATCACGCCGGCAGTTCTCCAATGCCTCGTAGCTCCCTTTTTATCAATAACCCTGTAGATATACTCCTTTATTTGTCTTGACTCTAATCCGTCCAATGCTGCTTTTTCATAGTCCGCTAAATCTTCTGGGTGAACGAATGATTTAAAATTTTCGAATCCAGGTTCAAATTCACCTGGCTTACAACCCAGCAATCTATAAAAATTGTCTGACAATTCAGAGGTGTCCGTATCTGGGTACCAACTATAACTTCCTATTTTAGCAACAACCTCCGCATTGTTTAAAATGGCGTTTTTAACAAACAGATTCTCATTTAACTTTTTTAAATTTTTATTCCTTAGTTTTTCTTGAGTAACATCAATGGTGGTAACGTTAACCCCGTCTTCTAATTTTGAAGCAATACTTTTTAACCATCTCTCACCATTACCAAAATTATACTTATTTGTAATGTCATCGGAATTCCCTGTTTCCATACAATTAACGTACATTTCAAAAGTTCCGTTTATAAATGTTTCCGGGTACGTTTCTGACAGCTTTCTATTAGCAATATCTTTAACCGATTTGCCCGTAAAATCTTCTATTTTGTTACTGGCATATCCAAAAGTAAAATCAATAATTTTTCCGTTCTCATCTCTAATGGGTTTAAAGTAGGTAATCAGATTGTCGCTATTGGCTATAATATTATCAACAAAAGCTTGAGTTCTTATCAGCTCTTTGCGGGCATTGTTTATCTTTCTAAAGGCAAGCCAAAACACCAACAATGAGAACACCACCAGTATTATCGAGATAAAAGGGGTAAAAAATGTTTCTGTTTTATAAGCGATCATCCGCTCTTTAAAGAGTGCTTCCTTTTTTTTAGACATCCCCAGTTTAAAAGCATTTAATTTCTGAAAAATCGAAGTCATTTTACCGATTTCCGCCATTAGTTTTTCTTCCACATCATCTTCCAGCAAGCCTCGGTACTTATTCAGATTGTTTATCGTAATATCCAAACTGTCTCTCCATTCGTTAACACTATCTAAATACTTTAGTTGGTCGGGAATGTCTTTTGTAAGTTCAGATAAACTCAAAAACGACTGTTCTGTCTCACGTTTGGTGATTTTATAGGTATCGAAAAATGTAGAATCGTTAACAATTAAAGATTTATATCCAGAAGCTTCAATTGAACTGAACTTAGAAAATAGGTTGTTTATTTCTCTATCCACCATTAATGAAGTAGAAACCAAATCGGCAGATTTTCTCATATTGTTGATCTGTCTGTACGAAATACTAGAAAGCAGCAATAGCAAAGCTATAGCAACAACCAATGCTATTTTATATGATTTTGTTGAAGATATTATTCTCCTAAAATCCATATTTGATTAAATTCTGAATAAAAAATTGTCTTTATTTAAATTTGATGTTTGGTATTGCCAATTTAGTTGTAATATTTTCTCTATCACTTTTTTTAATGCTGTGAAATTATTGGGCTTGTTAATATAGATATTTGCTCCATTTATAAAAGTATCTTCAATATCTTTTTCAGAAGATGATGTTGAATAAATGGCAACAGGTATGTCCTTCAGTTTACCGTTTTGTCTCATTTCTTTTAAACATTCCATTCCGTTTTTTATGGGCATGTTCAAATCTAAAAATATAAGATGCGGTTTGTTATCCTGCTTTTTTAAATAATCCATCAGTTCTTTTCCATTTTTAAAAAGGGAAAGGTTGGTTTTTATTTTTAACCCGCTCAATGCTTGCTCAAACAACGATCTGTCGTCTTCATCATCATCAGCAAGAAAAACATTCAAATTGTTTAACGACATAAAGATAAATTATAATTTATTAAAATCAACTATTTTACGTTTTTTGATTATTTTTTGAAATGTAGAAGGCGTTAAGCCCGTAATTTTTTTAAATTGACCGGATAAGTGTGCAACACTACTGTATTTTAGCCTATAGGCAATTTCAGTTAACGTTAAATCAGTATTTGCCATTAGCTCCTTTGCATGATCTACCTTTTTCAGAATTACAAAATTTTCAATGGACGTGTAAGTACTTTCTGAAAAAAGATTGGACAAATAGGCATAAGAATAATTTAATTTATCCGCCAAATATGCCGATATTTTATACAAATTTGCTTCATCGTCTTTCAGCATTTCGTTAATAGTATCTTTAATACGTTGCACCAATTCAGTTTTTTGATTGTCTATAATGGTTACTCCGTACTTATTCAATGATTCTGCTAATTCCAACTCCTGTTCAGCGGTTAATTTTTCATTAAACACAATCTCTCTTGCACCATTAATGGAATATTGAACACCTAATTTATCCAATTGCTCTTTGAGAATTGCATTTCGGGTAATATTCATATCAAATGTTACATAAATTTTCATAAACCACCATTAACTTTACATTATCCAGCAGTTGACGCATGGATAATTAAATTGAAACATCAAAGATAAGCGATTTGACAGCACTTTTTTAACAAAAAAAAATTATTTTAAACAGTATTGAATTTTATTGACTACAACTTTTTTAAATCTAAAAACACATGAAATTAAGCAAATACACTAAACGAGCCATTTTAGGAGGCATTATCTCAATGGTCATTATTTTATTAGGAACTATACTATTGGGAAAGCTAAGTGGATATGAAGCTAAAATACTCATAAAAAATTCCTTAGATGGTATGAATACACTGTGTAATACAATAGCGTTGGCATCCGCCACTATATTGGCATTACTGCTTACATTGTTGAGTTTGAGTTCCAATTCAAAATCAAAACTAAAAAAAGACCATTACAACCATGTATTGCAAATTGCTAAATTAGATACCACAGTTTTCATAGCATCGGTCATTACGTTTCTATTGTTTAATTTACCGATAACGGAATCGGATAACGTTCCTGCTAATTGGTTTAATATGCTTTATTATATATCACTGGCAATTTCTAGTATTTTAAGTGCAGGTCTTATCGTTGTGGTACTTATGCTATATAATACAGTGGTAAGTATTATTAAAATAGTTGGACTGGGAATTAAAGACCATCCTTTGGCTTTAAATGAAGAGGAA
This sequence comes from Aureibaculum koreense, assembly GCF_034296135.1. Classification (NCBI taxonomy): domain Bacteria; kingdom Pseudomonadati; phylum Bacteroidota; class Flavobacteriia; order Flavobacteriales; family Flavobacteriaceae; genus Aureibaculum; species Aureibaculum koreense. The sequence goes on along the minus strand of NZ_JAXKVV010000005.1, from coordinate 211,842 downwards.
GATCTTAAAGAAGAATAGGATTTGAAGCAATAAAAAACGAGCATTTATTGCTAAATACTCGTTCTAAACCCATTAACGTATGTAATTAATCGGATTGTAAATTAAAATCAACTGTTATCATCAATTTCATCTTCAACTTCATCAGCAGCGTCCTCTATTTCATCACCTACTTCTTCTGCAGCTTCCTCGATTTTTTCACCTGGATCTTCTTTTTTCTCTTTACAACTTGTTGCTGTTCCAAATGACATTGCACTTATAAAAAGTACAAGAAATAAATAAGATATTCGTTTCATAATTTTAGTTTTTAGTGCCTGTCATAGCAGACCGATTTGTTAAATTCCACAATTGTTAATTATGGTATTTTTTAATGTTTTAGTGTTTTTAAATTTGTCAATTTTACACTTTTTTTCTGCCCATAATCAAAGAGACTATAAAAAGCACAACAAAAATGAAAAATAATATTTTAGCAATACTTGCAGCTCCAGCGGCGATACCACCAAAACCAAATACTGCAGCGATTATCGCTAAAATTACAAAGATTACTGTCCAACGTAGCATAATATTCTGTTTTTAAGTTAATAATAGTAGTTGAGTTTTAATCAACTTTCATTAACAAAAGTCCATAAATCTTAACAAATGCCTTAACGCTAATACAATAATTATTAACGCATTAAAAATAAGTATGTTTATTAAACTCCTATTTTAAACCTATAAATGGTGTTATTTTTTTATAAATATTTGTACTATCTTTCCAACTCAAAAATCAACTTTTAAAAAATGAGCTATACCATAGAGGTTAGAGATTCAGACACCAAACATATTGTTTTAGATATAGCTGAAGAATTTGACGTAAGCCATGAAAAAAACAATGACGAATACTGTGTTAGGATTCCCAAAAATATAGGTTCAGGCTTTATAAAATGTACTTCGTTTTCTGATGGGGTTGGTGTGCTGGAATTTGACTGCCTACTGAACGAGCCATTGACTTTAGAATTTAAAAAAGGTTTGGTACATCCATTAAAAATACTTTTTAATCGTGAATCTACCATCGTGCACCATTTTGATGAGATTGAAGAGCTTCATGAAATCAATCGGCTGGAAAGTGCCATTATATCTAGCACACCGCAGCACAATCATATATTTAATTTACCTGCTAATCAGCCAATCTGTATTTTAAGTTTAGAAATCAACCGAAAATTGTTCGAAGAGAAAATAGAAGGTTTTATTGAGGATATGAACGATGATTTGATGAAGCTTTTTAGAGATGTAAACGGTACTAACCTTTTTTACCATAAAGATTATTATAGCCTCGATACCGCTAAATTTTTAGAAGAATTTTCTGAATGCGAATTGGATGATTTTATGAAAACAGTATATCAAGAAGGCAAAGCTTATGAAATATTATCACAGCAGCTTCAGCAGTATATAGATGACCTAAACAAAGATGGGGAGCGAAAACTGCTAAGGCAAGTTACCCTTGAAAAAATAGAAAAAGCAACAGAAATCATAAAGCAAGAATTAAGCAAGGTAGATAACGTAGTTGCATTGGCCAAAAGGGTCGGGCTTAGTCAAAACACATTGCAACTGGGTTTTAAAAAACTATATAAAATGTCCGTAAATGAGTACATTAGAGATGTAAGAATTGAAAAAGCAAAAGAACTTTTAGAAACGACAGAACTGAACATAACGGAAATATCTTATGAAATAGGATTAAATTCCCGAAGCTATTTTTCCAAACTGTTTAAGGAGAAATATGGACAATCACCCAAAAAATACCACAGCCAATTAAGGGTCAAAGACAAATAAAAAATCCTACGGAATTGATATTCCATAGGATTTTTTTCTTTTACAAAACAATTTAAATAACTAACAAACTATGCTAAATCTTCCAAACTTTTTATAGTAGCCAGATCGTTTTTGATCTGACTAACTTGACTTGTTAATAGTGTTGCCGTACTAGGCGGTAAGTTTGTTTCTTTTAAAACATCTTCATAATCGTCAACAGCTGCTTTTTCTCCAGTAATGGCAGCTTCTAGCATTGACTCGTCATTATCAGCTGAAAAGAAAGCTTTTACGTCCATCCAAGCTCGGTGCATAGATCCAGCGGCACTTCCGCCTTTATCAACTTCTTGTCCGTAATTTCTAATTTCAGATTTTAACGCATGTCCAAATTGGTTACGCTCTTTACTTTTTCTTTCAAAATAGCCTTTAAGATCTGGACTCTTAGCATTTTCTGCAGCCTTATGATAGCCTTTTTCAGCATCGTAGCTCTTTTCAAGTAGTTCGTTTAATTTATTACCTACTTTTTCTGTGTATGTGGTACTCATAATTTTAAAATTTTAAAGTTATTGGTTTATTTTTTGAGATGCTAAACCAAATGGCATCAATTCTGGTGTAAAATTACATTGGTACTAATTAGTTTATTAATCCAATAAAATTGATTATTGATTCAAAAAAAATTATGCCCTTAAAATTTTGGTGAATAATTATTTATCAACTGTAGAATTGCTTTTTCAGAAGCAGTGAGGTAGTCTTCGTTTTTAAATTTATTTTGAGCTAACTCAAAATATGTAGCAAGGGTTTCCTTTTCATAAGCTGAAACCAACATTGGATGTACATAATATTTGCGACAGACATTTCTAGTATTTCCCAATTGCTGTGCCACTGCATCAATGCCTGCCAATATATTTTTATTCCTTTGCTTATCAGTTGATGGTTTCTCCAGTTCCATTAAAGTTTCAAAAAAAATAACAGATGCCGCCCATGTCCTAAAATCTTTTGCCGAAAAAAATTCTCCACTTATTTTGTGCAGATATTCATTGACCATACTACTTTCTACAGATTGCTTTTCTCCGTTTTCGTCATAATATTTAAATAATTCCCATCCTGGAATTTCTTCGCATCGGCTCACTAATTTTATTAGTTTTTTATTTCGTACGGTTACAGAATGTTCTTTCCCCTTTTTACCTACAAATTCAAATTTTAGCTTGCTTTTATTGACTTCTACATGTCTTTTACGAAGTGTAGATAGCCCATAAGATTTGTTGCGTTTTGCATATTGCTCGTTACCTATTCTTATATGGGTTTCTTCCATCAACCGAATTACCAATGCAATTACTTTTGATTTCGGCCATCCTTTTTGATCCAAATCAGCATCCACTTGCTTTCTAATTAGTGGTAGCTGTTTACCAAAAGCCGACATTTTATAAAATTTTGTCTGATTGCGTATTTTTATCCACTTGGGGTGATATTTATATTGTTTTCGTTGTTTGGCATCACGCCCCATAGCCTGTAAATGACCCGATTTAAGATGTGTTATTTTAACCTCGTTCCACATTGGCGGAATTACCAGACTTTTTATCCTTTTTAACTCATTCCTATCCTTTAATGTTTTACCGTTATAAGAATAGGTAAAACCTTTTCCCCATTTCTTTCTAATGATAGGGAAATCTTTATCCTTGACGTAAATCAGGTTATAGTCCTTTATAATTTTTTCAGGATTTTTTAAAAGTTTTTTTATTACTAATTCTGAAGTGGACATGGCTTTTAACTTTAGTTAGCATATCACTTGTATGCCATACAGAATTGTAAATTTAAAATGCGAGTGGTTGCAAAATTATCTCTAACAGGTAAATAATTAATGCGAATGAAAATTTATTCATTCGTTTTACTGCTAATAGAGGTTTTCGAAAGGGTTTTCTAAACGGCCCATTTTAATTCATACCTTTAGAAACTATTTTATACTATTCTCTTAAACAACTTTAAAATGCTGTTCTTAAATATTTTGAATAAATCCGCTACAAATAAATCTATTTCTTAAATAACCTAGAATTATGGAAAAACTTAAAAAGGCTTTAAATATGATTCTTTATCTGGCTGCTATATTTTTAGTTTTAGGCTCTGTACTTTCATTATTTAGAAATGCGGAAATCCGTTATTTGAAAATGCTTGATTTTCCACGGATACAATTCTTTATCCTTATCATAATCATACTGATAGTACTTATTATGGTTATTAAAAAGTGGAAGTGGTATAATTATCTTATAACTATAGGATTGTTGATTGGGTTGATAATACATTCTGTTTTTTTAATAAATTATACCGTTTTAGTACCGGTAGCGGTGCCTACCGTTGAGAATTTAGATAGCTCTGATTCTCAATTTAGTCTTTTGATGGCTAACGTAAAAATGTCCAATAAAAAAGCACAGCCATTAATAAAGCTAATATCATTGCAAAAACCAGATTTGATTTTGGCAATGGAAGTAGATGAATGGTGGTATAAAAACCTCAATATCCTGAAAAACGATTATCCTTATTCCCAACATTCCATAAATGAAGTTACTTACGGAATGGTATTATACAGTAAATTCCCATTTAAAGAAACCGAAATTAATTACTTTAATAATAATCAAGTCCCATCGTTTAAAAGCACTATTACTCTCGAAAATGATAAAAGTTTTAGTTTATATTGTATTCATCCTGTGCCACCAACACATTTTAAAAATCTACCAGACAATGCAGGGCAAGAAGAGACCTCTTTAATCAAATTAGGAAGGGAAGTTGAAGAACAACGGCTTCCGACAGTAGTAGCTGGAGACTTTAATGATGTAGTTTGGTCTTATGCCGATGAATTAACAGACACAAAAAATGTTTTCTATGATGTAAGAGTTGGAAGGGGGTTCTATAACAGCTATAACGCTCATAATTTCCTTATGAAATGGCCTTTAGATCATGTCTTAGTAACTAAAGAATTTGAATTGAAAAAATTAGAACGACTATCGAAAATCGGTTCGGATCATTTTCCTATATACGTAGAACTGGTTTTAAAAGAATAAATTCACAAAAAAGTTAACTAAAAGTATTATCTAAACTATTCCATTTAGAAAAGGTATTACCTATGAAGATTTGTTAATTCAAATTTTTAAATGTTACGCTGTTAATTCTTAGCATTTTTCAATAGTATTAAAAACAATCGTAATCGGGTTAAACATAACTCACGGTTTACTTAATTTTATAGACTAAATTTTAACGCTCAACAACTACTATATTTGAACATTATAAAATTTACCAAAAAAGGAATTTATTGTGTTCCAGGGAAATTCTACTTAGACCCTTGGTATTCGGTAGATTATGCCATTATTTCACATGGCCATGCCGACCATGCACGTTGGGGGATGAAAAATTACTTATGCCACAACCACTCAAAAGCCATTCTACAGCACCGCATTGGTAAAGATATTAATATTGATAGTCTGGGGTATGACGAACCACTATTGATTAATGGTGTAAAAGTTAGTTTTCATCCTGCCGGTCATATTATTGGTTCTGCACAAATTCGTTTGGAATACAAGGGGTACGTTGTAGTTTTTACAGGAGATTATAAGACAAGTTCTGATTTTTTGACCATTCCGTTCGAGCCGATTAAATGTCATCAATTTATTACAGAAAGTACTTTTGGATTACCCATTTATAATTGGCTGCCCGAAGCAACACTGCAACAGCAAATGATCGATTGGGTCAACACCAATAAATCGCATAACAGGACAAGTGTATTTATTGGCTATTCTTTTGGTAAAGCCCAACGCATCATGAAATTGCTTGAAGGTGTGGATCAGATTTTTGTACATAATGCCATACATAATCTCAATAACGCCATCAAAGCTTCTGGAATTGGATTACCCGAAACCGCACTCATTACAAATGATTTCATCAAAAAGGATGTTGAAAATAAAATAGTGATTGTACCACCAGCATTGTTGGGCTCTAGATTATTAAAACGGATTCCGAATGCGGCCACGGCAATTTGTTCTGGTTGGATGCAAATAAGAGGAAACAGACGTTGGAAAGGTGTCGATGCTGGTTTTGCCGTAAGCGATCACGCTGATTGGAATGGATTGTTGTACGCCGTAAAAGCTTCAGAAGCCGAAAAAGTGTACGTTACACATGGATCACAAGCCACATTTTCTAAGTATTTAAATGAAATTGGAATTTGGGCAGCTGAGGTTAAAACCGAATACGGAGAAGAAGAATTAAATGCTGATGAAGCTAAAGAAACAGCATTATGAAAGATTTTGTAACTTTAATAAATACCATAGAAATTACAAATAAAACCAATGCTAAAATTGATGCCTTGGTCGATTTTTTTAAGACCGCGTCAGACAAGGATAAATTATGGTTGATTGCTATTTTTACGGGAAAACGTCCGCCTAGACCAGTAAAGACTACATTAATGAGGGAATGGTGTTTGGAAATCATTCAGCTTCCGGAATGGTTATTCTTAGAATCCTACAGTACTGTTGGAGATCTTGGAGAAACCTTAGCACTATTACTTCCAGATCCTGATCATCACATAGAAAAACCATTACATGAATGGATGGAAGAAATTATCGCTTTAAAAGCGAAATCTGACCGAGAGAAAAAAGAATATATTCTAAATTCTTGGTCGGGTTTGCAGATGCAAGAAAGACTATTGTTCAACAAGCTAATTGGTGGTAGTTTTAGGATTGGCGTTTCAAAAAAAACATTGGTGAATGCGTTGGCTAAACTTTCGGGTATTGATGCCAATCAACTCATGCACAGCATCATTGGCAACTGGAATATAGACAGCATTTCATTTGATGATTTATTAAGTGGTGAACATATCAATTACGACAATTCCAAACCGTACCCGTTCTGCTTGGCATATGCATTGGAAAAAGATTTGAAAGACATTGGAAATCCTGATGAATGGCAAGTAGAATATAAATGGGACGGTATTAGAGGTCAGGTAGTAAAACGCAATGAGGAAATTTATATCTGGTCTCGTGGCGAAGAGTTGGTTACTGTACAATTTCCTGAAATTGTTTCCATATTTGAGCAATTTGAAGATGATTTTGTAGTTGATGGAGAAATTCTTGCCCTTAAAGATAGTAGCGTATTATTATTTAATGATTTACAGAAACGATTGAATCGGAAAAATATCTCTAAAAAATTATTAGAAGAAATTCCAGTTGGTTTTTATGTTTATGATCTGTTAGAACTCAATGAGAAAGATTTGAGAACAAAATCAATGGCAGAAAGAAGGCAGTTACTTGAAGCTTTATTTGCTGATACTGCAAAATATAATCAGCTCGAAATTCCTCAGTTAATTGAGTTTGAAAAATGGTCAGAATTAGATACTATTAGAAATGATGCACGAAAAATAAATAGTGAAGGTTTGATGCTTAAGAAAAAGGAATCTGAATACCACGTTGGTAGAAAAAAGGGAGATTGGTGGAAATGGAAAGTTGACCCATTGACCATAGATGCCGTAATGATATATGCCCAAAAAGGAAGTGGACGACGAAGCTCAAAATATACAGATTACACTTTCGCTGTAAAAAATGAAGACCAATTAGTAACCGTGGCTAAAGCTTATTCCGGCTTAACCGATAAAGAAATTACCGAAATTTCTCGGTTTGTAAATAAAAATGCCATTGAAAAATTTGGACCTGTAAGAACCGTAAAACCTGAATTGGTTTTTGAAATTGCCTTTGAAGGCATTGCACTTAGTAAAAGACATAAATCTGGCGTTGCCTTGCGTTTTCCTAGAATTAAAAGATGGAGACGCGACAAAACCGTGGCGGATATTGATACCATTGAATCGGTAAAAGCATTAATCGAAGCTAAATGAGTACCCAATTTTTAAATAACGAAGGTTATAAAATTGTTGAAAAACATTTATCGGACAATGGGCATCAGCCTTTTTCTTTTCAATTAAAGACTTGGAAAAAATATGCACAAAACTACAGCGGTGTTGTTGTTGCACCTACTGGATTTGGCAAAACCTATTCCGTTTTTTTGGCCGTGGTTATTGATTATTTGAACAACCCTACACATTATAAAAAAGGACTAAAACTACTTTGGATAAGTCCATTACGATCGTTAGCCAAAGATTTGGCAAAAGCCATGTCAATTGCTGTTGAAGATATCGGTTTAGATTGGACTGTTGAAGTCAGAAACGGAGATACACCTACGAAAGTACGAAGACAACAAGAACGTTTAATGCCAGACATTCTTTTGACCACACCAGAAACCATGCATTTGTTATTTTCACAAAAAAACAATTCGCGTTGGTTTAAAAATCTTAAATGTGTTGCCATTGACGAATGGCACGAGTTGTTGGGAAATAAAAGAGGTGTACTGACGGAATTAGTTATTGCACGGTTAAAATCAATATCCAAAAAACTTCAAATTTGGGGCATAACGGCAACTATCGGAAATTTGGAAGAGGCAAAAAACGTTTTGATTCCCTATTTGAACGCCAAAACCATTATGATTAAGGCCAAGGAAAAAAAGAAAATAAAAGTAGAATCCGTTTTTCCTGACAAGGTAGAAGTGTTGCCATGGGCTGGACATTTGGGTAAATCTATGAGTTCAAAAATTATTCCCATAATTTACGAAAATACAACTACGCTAATTTTTACAAATACTCGAAGCCAAAGTGAATTATGGTATCAGATTTTATTGGATGAAGCACCCGATTTGGCAGGTCAACTGGCCATTCACCACGGTTCTATCGATTTTAAATTACGTAATTGGATTGAAGAGGCCATTTCAGAAGGCAAACTAAAGGCGGTTATCTGCACCTCATCGTTAGATCTTGGTGTCGATTTTAAACCTGTAGATTGTGTGATACAGATAGGTTCGGCAAAAGGTATCGCCCGCTTTATGCAACGTGCCGGACGTAGCGGTCATTCACCTTACGAGACTTCAAAAATTTATTTTGTACCCACACATTCGTTGGAACTTGTAGAGGTTTCAGCACTTAAGGAAGCTATCAAGCAACAGCAAATCGAATCACGATATCCCTTAGTGCTATGTTTTGATGTATTGGTGCAATTCTTGGTTACCTTAGCAGTTGGTGAAGGTTTTACTGCTGACGAAACCTTTAATTTGATTAAAGGGACACATGCTTATTCCCATATTAACCAAGAAGAATTTAACTGGGCTTTATTATTCATCACCCAAGGTGGATCAACCTTAAAAGCATACGAAGAATTCCATAAAGTTGAGTTAGGTGAGGATAATATTTATCGCGTTAAAAGTAGACGTATCAGCATGCTACATCGCATGAATATCGGTGTTATTGTTAGCGATGCCATGCTCCGTGTTAAATTTATTTCGGGCGGTTATATTGGTATGATAGAGGAATATTTTATCTCCAAACTAAAACCGAAATCCAGCTTCGTACTGGCAGGTAGGGTTTTAGAAATGATTCACATTAAAGACATGACTGTTTTTGTTCGATTAAGCAAAGCCAAAAATGCCATTACGCCTAGCTGGCTTGGCGGTAGGTTGCCGCTGACATCTCACTTGAGCCATTTTATGCGATTGAAATTAGCAGATGCCCTATCTCCTGGTACAAGAGAGCGTGAGCTGAAATTTTTAAATCCGCTCATTTCAAGACAGAATAATCACTCACATATTCCTAAAAGTGATGAGTTTTTAGTTGAGCTGATTGAAACCAAAGAAGGTTTTCATATTTTTATGTATCCTTTTGAAGGACGATTGGTGCATGAAGTTATGGCAACTTTAATTGCGTACAGATTAAGTCAACTTAAACCGCTCACCTTTACCATTGCCATGAACGATTATGGATTTGAACTGCTTAGTGATCAGAAAGTACCTTTGGATGAAAATAACATAAAAGCTATCTTGTCAAAAACCAATTTAATGGATGATGTCATTAAAAGTATAAATGCTTCGGAAATGGCATCGCGAAAATTTAGGGATATTGCTGTAATTTCTGGATTAGTTGTACAATCAAGACCTGGAAATCGTCAAAATAATAAAAGTTTACAATCCTCATCAGGGTTAATTTTTAGAGTATTGGAAGATCACGAACCTCAAAATTTATTGCTAAAACAAGCCTATACCGAAGTATTTAATCAGCAATTGGAAGAGGTCCGTTTACGTGAAGCTTTTAGCAGAATTGAAAAAAGTAAAATAGTTTTAAAAAGAGCTAAGGGGTTTACGCCGTTGAGTTTTCCAATAAAAGTGGATAGTTTACGGAATTTATTGAGCAATGAAAGTTTAGAAAAACGAATTAGACGCATTCAACAACAAGCATTAAAAGTATAAGTATATGGATGTTGTTACAAAAATAATTATGTGTTCTGAAGAGGCCTTGACGTTAACCAACCAAAGAGCCATATTTTGGGAGCGTGAAAGTGCGTTAATTTTATCAGACTTGCACATAGGAAAAACTGCTCATTTTAGAAAAAATGGCATACCGATCCCCAAAGATATTCTAGAAAAAGATTTGAATAGATTAAGTGATTTAATCAGTCTTTTTAACGTGGAAAAAATAATAATCGTAGGTGATTTATTCCATGCCGAAGCCAATAACGATTTGCTTTTTTTTCAAGAATGGTTAAAAAATCATGCTTTAATAGAAATTATTTTAGTGAAAGGAAACCATGATAAAATTACGAAACACGTTTCCCAACTATTTAACAATATCTACATAGTAAGTAATTTAACCATACGCCCTTTTCGGTTTGTTCATCATCCTTGGACAAAAGACGAAAATTCGTTTATAATATCTGGACATACACACCCTGGGGTACTCATAAAAGGGAATGGAAAACAACGTATTAAATTGCCTAGTTATCAAGTAAATAATAACCAGTTGATTTTGCCCGCGTTTAGTTTATTTACAGGCTTAAATACAACTAAAGATTCAGCCGATTTTATAAATTACGCTTTTACCGATGAAGAAATTTTTAAAGTAGAACTGGTTTAAACTTTTCGCGTTTAAGCGAAAATTGGTAATTTTTTGCCTAATTGAAGACTTTTTTGGGTTGCATAGCATCGTTATGGAATCCTAAAAAGGTAAAAAGTGGGTGAAAAAGGACATTTTTTTTAGCAAATGAAAAAAGTTTAAACCAGTTCGTAGTTAACCATAAAATAGTAAAATGATATTCAAATATATTTCCGAATTAATAGACGATCCAGATCCTGTAATCGTCATCCCCTTTGGAGGATTTTCAAACGATAAAAAAATATATGCACAAGCACGTGTATTAGAAGATGAAGGCATCAACGAAGATGTTGAAAGTTCTTTTTCAAAAAATATAATCCGCTCATTTAAACGTTTTGAAACGGATGAAAAACCCAATGTTTCAGTTAAGGTTACATGGCAAGGTAAAGAGAAAATTTTGGTTTCAGATGAAGAGGGCTACATATATTTAAACACAGAACACGGAATGGACTTAAACCATCAGAAAACACTTTGGGTTCCAATAACTTATACGTTAATGGAAAGCGATGAAACCATTTTCACAATTACACACCCGGTTATGAAACCCTCGCCCAAGGCCGAATATGGTGTTATTAGTGATGTTGACGAAACCATTCTTGACACAGGTCTTTATTCCCTATTGAAATGGAAAGTACTCGTAAATACTTTTATAAAGCACGATGAGCAGAGAATATCCATTGAAGGTGCACAAGAATTGTGTTCGCAACTTTATGGTGGAAGTAAAGGCTATAACGAGAATCCGTTTTTCTATCTTTCCAATAGTCCATGGAATTTATACGATTATCTGCAAGCATTTTTAGAGAAAAATAATTTTCCTAAAGGCACATTATTGCTGCGAGATATAGGCTTGGAAAACAAAAAGAAGAAATCTTTTTTGGAAGGTAACAAATACATAAAAATTAAGCATATTTTAGAGACTTATCCGTCTCTGTCATTTATCCTTATTGGCGATGCTCACGATTTAGATCCAGAAATTTATTTAGAAATAGCACAACAATTTCCCAGCAGAATTCTTTGTATTTATATTAGAAGTGTCAAAAAACCAAAGAAATTAAAGAGAGTTGTCCAATTAATCAGTCAAACTACACATGTTGAAATACTGCTCGCCGAAAGTACCGAACAAATACTTGAACATGCAAAATCTAATGGATATATAGCTTCGTAGCATAGAATTATAGTTATAGCTTATATCAGTCAATGAGATATTTAAATGAGTTAAGGTTTTAGCTCTAGTTTCTATATTATTGTATTCTAAACTAAAAAAATGCAGATAATATTTGAATATCACGATGTTAACACCAGCGACCATTTAGAAGATTTTGCCACAAAAAAACTCAACGACTTACAAGAAAAGTACGATTTTGTACACAGGGCCGATGTGTTTTTTAAAAAAGAAAATACAACTTCTGATGAAACGGGTCTGATTTGCAATATACGGTTGAGTATGCCCGGACCAAGACTCTTTGCCGAAGCTACACATGATAGTTTTCAAGAATCAATTTCAGAATCCGTTAGCGATTTAGAGAGGCAATTGCGAAAACATAAAGAAAAAATGAGAAATTACTAATCTTATAATTTATAATTATGACCTCTGAAATTAGCAAGAAGCTTTTTGACCTCGGCTCAGATTCATTTGTAATTATCTGTTTAACAGCTTTGGGCACTTTTGTAGCCTTGATGGTTTATACCCGAATTTTTGGTAAAAGAAGCTTTTCTAAAATGTCAAGCTTTGATTTTTCAATGACAGTTGCTATTGGTTCCATTATAGCAACTACTGTGGTTTCATCATCGGTTACACTGGTGCAAGGCATAATAGGTTTAGGGGCCGTTTATCTGATTCAACTCACCGCTGCCTTTGCTAGAAGATACGATTGGTTTAAAACAATGGTAGATAACCAACCTTTGCTTTTAATGGATGAGTCTACTATACTTTATGAAAATTTAAAAAAAGCCAGAGTAACAAAAGAAGATTTGATAAGTAAATTGAGGGAGGCCAATGTTTTGAACATTTCTCAAGTGAAAGCAGTAGTTTTTGAGGCCACGGGAGATATTAGTGTATTACACTCCGATAAAGAAAATCTTGAAGTTGAAGATTGGCTCTTAGAAGGCGTAAAAGAATAGAATATTAATCTAAAAACAAAAATTATGAAAGTAAAACCATATTTAGCCTTTTCAGGCGATTGCCAGGAAGCAATTAATTTTTATGCAGACTGTTTTGATGCAAACGTAACTAATAGAATAACCTATGAAGATGCAAAAATGGACATTCCAGAATCTTATAGGAAAAACCTACAACACGCAGAAGTAAAAGGTAATGGCGTACATATTTTAGCTTATGATGCTTCACCTGATACCCCTTTGAACGGTGGTAATAAAATGCACATGAGTATAGATTTGGATGATGCCGACAAAGCGAAAAATATTTTTAAAAAATTATCAGAAGGTGGACAAGTTAATAATCCTTTTACCGAAGAGCAATGGGGTGCCATGTACGGCAGGTGTACCGATAAATTCGGCATTCATTGGATGGTCAATTGCGATCTATAGGTTTTCCTTTAATTATCTATCATCAATAAAGTGGTTCTTCCAATAATACGGAATTGCCACTTTTAACACTTTTAAAATGTTCAAGACTATTTTAAAATTTTTCAAAAAACAATCTCAGGACGTTGTACACAGTATTGCGTTTTATCCTGTGTTGATAAGTCTTACTTATTTGTTGTTGGCCATAGGAGGTTTACAGGTAGAAAATCTAGAACTCATAAGTTCACTAAAGAAAAAAATTCCTTATATTTTTATAGAAGATTACGAAACGGCACGTTCCATTTTATCGACCATTATTGGGGGTATTTTATCGCTCACCGTATTTAGTTTTACCATGGTAATGGTGGTTTTAAATCAGGCTTCCTCAAACTTTTCTCCAAGGTTATTGCCAAATCTAATTTCCAATAAAAAACATCATTATATTGGGAATATACATTGGCACCTTACTGTATTGTATTATCATTTTAATCTCATTAGGAGCTTACGGTATTGATTCAAAATCTCTTGGTCTGTCCACAATGGCTGCCGCTATATCAAGTTTAGTCTGTATAGGCCTGTTTGTTTATTTTATCCACAGTATTTCCAAAGCCATACAAATACACAATATTATTGATAGAATTTATGAATCTAGTAACCGCTATCTTGAAAAAAGATTGGAAAATCAAAAAGAAAACAAAGTAGTGGTCAGGTCAATAAACACCGATAATTGGACAACTATAAAAATCGATAAAACAGGATATTATAGAGATTTTGATATTTCTTTGATGAAAGATTCTTTAAAGGAAAAGGGAAATCAGATAGAGATCATCCCTTATATAAATCAACACATTTGGAAAGGTATGCCCGTATTGAAAATTAAGGAGACTGTTTCTGATAATGAGCGTGATAACCTGATTTTTTGTTTAAATATTTCATCGGACAGACACGAGGGCGACCGAGGAGTAACGGGCATGATAAAGCTAATGGAAATTGCGGTAAAAGCTATGTCGCCCGGTATTAACGATCCTGGAACGGCTATCGATGCCATTAATAAAATCGGGCAACTAATTAGTGAATTTCTTCAACTTCCAAGCATTACCTCCAGATCCATCTTTGACAATAAACTAATTATTACCGAGCACACTATTTCTGCGGAAGAACTGATGCGGATTATAATTCAGCCTATCCGTTTATACTCAAAACAAGATAATTCCGTACTTTATGTGCTTGTAAAATCATTGCAATTTATTGAAAATAGCCCGCACATCTCCAACGAAAACAAAACCGTTGTAAAAACAGAATTAGAAGCTTTAAAATGTGATATCGAAAAAAATATTAACAATAAGTTGGACAGAGAACATTTAATGCAATTGTACCAAAATAAAAACTAAACTTATGGAAAAAATTAAAACAATAAATCCCTATAACGGAAAACAAATTGCCGAATACGACCAACATTCGAGTAAAGAAATTAATCAAAAACTCGAAAATGCTCAACAAACTTTTGAAGTTTGGAAAAAAGAGGAAATTTCGGATAGAGTAGAACTCCTAAAAAGCCTTAGTGATTTGTTAATCCGTAAAAAAGAGGAACTAGCTGAGTTAATTACTACCGAGATGGGAAAACCTATAAAACAAAGTATTTCAGAAATAGAAAAATGTGCTTGGGCCTGCGATTTTTATGCCATAAATGCGGATAATTTTTTAGCAGATGCACTTATTGAAACCGAAGCACAAGAAAGTTTTATAAGCTATGACCCTTTGGGATGTATATTAGCAGTAATGCCATGGAATTTCCCTTTTTGGCAAGTTTTCCGTTTTGCCGCACCAACGGTTACGGCAGGAAATACCGCTATTTTAAAACATGCCTCTAATACGACGGGTTGTGCAATTGCCATTCAAAATTTGTTTGAAGAAGTAGGTTATCCCAAAGGTTGCTTCCAAACCATTTTGGCTGATCATAATAAAATTGAAAAAATAATAGAAAATGATATTATAAAGGCGGTTACCTTAACGGGTAGCGAAAAAGCGGGACGTAGAATTGCATCGATTGCTGGTGAAAATTTAAAGAAAACTGTTTTAGAACTTGGTGGAAACAACGCATGTATTATTTGGGAGGATGCCAATCTTGAAACATATATTGACGCTATGGTCAATTCCAGAATGTCAAATGCTGGGCAAAGTTGTATTGCGGCAAAGAGGTTTATTGTAGCTGAAGCTATTTATGACAGGTTTTTAGAGATGTTTACTGCTAAAGTTAATCTATTAAAAACTGGAAATCCTATGGATAAAGATACCGATATTGCAACTTTGGCCAGACCGGATTTGGCAAAAAAAGTACAAGAACAGGTTAACGAATCGCTTATAAAAGGAGCTGAAGTACACCTTGGAAACACTTGTGACAATGCATTTTACGAGCCAACCATTATAACAAATGTGAAGGAAGGAATGCCATTGTTTGACGAAGAGGTTTTTGGTCCAGTGGCCGCTATTATCAAAGTAAAAGATCGGTCAGAATCTATTAAAGTTGCTTCCAACACCAAATTTGGATTGGGTACCATGCTTTTTACCGAAGATATTGAAAAGGCAAGAATGGAAATAGGAAATATTGACGATGGTTCCTTCTTTATAAACGAACTGACGAAATCAGATCCACGATTGCCTTTCGGCGGTACAAAAATTTCAGGTTACGGTAGAGAACTTTCTAAAGAAGGAATGTTGGAATTTTTGAATAAAAAAACCGTTTATATAAAATAAGCATCAAAAGCCATCAACCAGACATGATTTATAGTTAATTTTCCAAATCCAAATATTTTGCAAAATCTGATGGGGTTTTTATTTGCATAAATCGGTTTCCGTAGATAACTATCGGTTTATTTACCACTATCGGGTGTTTTTCAATAACTTTTAACCAGTCATTTTCATCTAAATCAACATCCTTATCCCCATAAATTTTAACAAAATCAGGATGT
The DNA here is from genome assembly GCF_034296135.1 of Aureibaculum koreense. NCBI lineage: Bacteria > Pseudomonadati > Bacteroidota > Flavobacteriia > Flavobacteriales > Flavobacteriaceae > Aureibaculum > Aureibaculum koreense. The sequence continues at coordinate 195,567 of NZ_JAXKVV010000005.1, read as the reverse complement.
TCTTGATTTACCAATTCGGAAATGTGCAAATTTAATTTATCTGCAATTTCTGCCCATTGTGTTCCGGTAACATTAGTTTTTGAAATGTCAACGGCCAATATTTGCTTTTCGGAAGCCTCAATATATGGCAAAGTTTGTTTGCCCAATGAAGTTTCGGAATTATAATACAATTTTATTTGTCGGTTATCCGTTGAAATCACACCCATTTATTTTTAATTTAAAATCACATTTTGATACAATATTGAACTCTAACTCATCAAAAGTAAGGTTTTTGCATTCTTTTTACAATTTATATAAGTTTTTTCTCGCTGTATTCTTTCTTGTAAATTTTTATTACTACTAGAAATAAACTTAATAAAAGTGGCCCAAAAATCAATCCGATAAACCCGAACAAAGGCACACCTATAATTACCCCTATCAATGTAATTAAAGGGTGTACATTGTCCAGTTTTTTTAATACATAAAGCCTAATAAGATTATCGGTAGAGCCTACGATTATTACCCCGTATAATAAAATTCCCCAAGCTTGAAACACATCGCCATTTGCATAGGTTAATATAAAGGCAGGCACTATACCCAACAATCCGCCCACAAAAGGAATCATAGAGCCAATGGTAACCATTACGAACCAAAATATAGGGTTTTCTATACCAAAAATAAAAAACCCGATAAGAGCTACAATACCCTGTGCAATAGCTACAAGTGGAATTCCCAACGCGTTGGAACGCACCATAACATTAACATCCTCACCAATTATTTTTAAATTCGCTTTATCTAAAGGAATATATTCATACAGGCTTTCTCTTAACTTTCTTCTATTGGTTAACATATAGTACAGCAAAAAGTACATAATAAAAACGGCCAATATAATTTCAAAAGTGCCGCCAGCTATACTTTGTAATTTACTTGAAACAATAGAAGAAACTTGAGAAGTATCTATTTGTGAGTTTAAATCGAACCCTACATAATTCTCAATTTTTTCCAATTGAATCTTTAAGGCATTTATTACACGTTCAGAATTGTTAGCCACATTACTGACCTTGTTCCCCAACATAAGCACAATACCCGCCACGGGCAACAATATGCAAACTACAGATAACATTAACAAAACTATAGCTGCAAGTTTCGGGTTCCAACCTTTTTTCACCAGTTTCTTCATAGGTTTTCGCAACAATACATAAACCGTTATTGCACCCAACACACCTGACAAGTAGGGTATCATCTCAAAGAGTATGAGAGCCGCAATACAGATTATTACAAGCAATAAAAAAAGTTGGTTGATAATTTTATGGCTAATATGCTTCACTAGAATTGAAAATTTAATTATTAATTATTTCTTAAAGCATTTATCAGCTCCTTTTTGTTCATAGCAGATCTCCCTTCAATACCAACGTTTTTGGCTTGATCGTAAAGTTCATCTTTAGTCCACTCCTCATAAGGTTTCGCCTTTCCGCCTTTTTTGCCCGCATTGGGCGTATTGGCAATCCGGGCGGATTTTTCTTTGCTGTAACCTTTATCTCTAAGAGCTTCATATTGCTCTTCGTTTTTTATTCTCGGATCTGGCATTTTCTTTAATTTAAAATTTATCCAAAATTATGCTCTTGTCCACTAAATTATTGCTCTTTTCAAAGAATATATTAACTGTAATGTAAATTGGTTTAATTTTTTTTGTGTTAACATTCCGTTTAAAACAGTTAAAAAAAATAAATGTTTGAATTTATATTTGAAATTATTATTATAAACAATAAGGGGCTTGTTTTAAACGAGAACATCAAAAGTAATCGTTAATTTATTAGTTTCTGGTTAATAGCTTACTTAAAACTTGATAAAATAGTTCAATATAAAATTGCCTCGTTAACAGCCCTTTATTTTAATTTCTGTTAATAATGGATCCCGAACATTTTTCATTTCTTTTAAAAATAGGTATTGCTGCATTTGCAGGATTGCTCATTGGCCTTGAACGTGAATATAAGGGAAAAGAAGCGGGGCTTAAAACTAATGCGTTGGTATCTATTGGATCTGCAGTTTTCATTCTTATCTCTTTACAATTTAGAGGGGAAGAGTATGCTGATATAACACGTGTGTTAAGTCAGGTAGTTACTGGTATCGGGTTTCTGGGAGCTGGCGTAATTATAAAAAGAGAGAATAATATTGAAGGTTTAACAACTGCTGCTACTGTTTGGTGCAGTGCTGCCGTAGGTTGCTTAGCTGCCGTGGGCATGTATATTGAACTCGGTTTTTTAACGCTTACAATTATCATTATCAACTTACTTTTTGGGTTTATCAATTCTAAAATGCAAATTTCAAAAGAGAAATAAATTACTCCTTTCCAATTGCCTTCGAATGTCGTGTCGCTTCAATCCCATATCCATATTTTTCAGCATATATATAAGTAAATTCAGCTCCAAAGAATAATATCAAGCAAGAGTATGAAACCCAAAGCAATATTAAAACAATAGTTCCGGCAGTACCATAGGTAGAGTCAAAATCTGCTCGTCCAAAATACATTCCCATTAAAAACTTGCCCAACACGAATAGTACCGCAGTTATCATAGCACCTATCCAAACCGTTTTCCATTTTATTTTGGCATTAGGCAAATATTTAAACATTAAAGCAAACAGAACGGTAATCATACTCAAAGAGAGCAAAATGTCCAAAAAATAAGCTATATAAACAACAATATCCTGAAAATTTCGACTCAAAAAATTAGTAAGTGCAGAGATGCCTGTCGTGACGATAAAACTAATCAATAATAAAAACCCCAGCACCAAAATAAAAGTAAAACTCCTTGCCCTATTAATTAACATTCGCCAAAATGTCTGTTGTGGTGCCGAATCTATTCTCCAAATTTGATTCAAAGAAAGTTGTAAATGGTAAAACACACCAGATGCACCAAAAATTAACGTACCGATACCTATGATTGTAGAAATTAAATTTTTGTCCCCTTCTTGGGTTTCGGCAATCATAGTTTCAATAGCACTTGCGGCATCTCTGCCCAGTGCACTAGATATCTCGTTGGTTAGTTCACCCTGTACAATTTCTTGCCCCCATATAGAACCAACAAGATTTACAATTATTACCAATAAACCCGGCATTGATAAAATGGCATAATATGCCACAACCGCACTCAACCGAAAGGGATTTTCAGCATCCCAAGCTTTATAAGTCGTAACCAATAAAGAGGGCAGGTCGGCAATCTTGAATTTAGTAAATGTGGTTGTATTTTCCAATATAATTCAGGTTAAAAAACAATGGCAATATAATTTTTTCTTTATTTTTAGATAACCTAATCCATTTTATTTTTAACGCGAACGTAAAATGTGAAAGAGTTTTATTTACTAATATCAGATTGATAAATATTAAATAAAACTAAAAAATGTATTTTTGCAGAAAATATAAGACTTGGTAAAAATAGACAATATAAAGCTACCTGATTTTCCTTTGCTTTTGGCACCTATGGAAGATGTTAGTGATCCGCCGTTCCGTGCATTATGCAAAGAACAGGGTGCAGATGTTGTTTATACTGAATTTATTTCTAGTGAGGGTCTAATCCGTGATGCTGCAAAAAGCACAATGAAATTAGATATTTACGAAAAAGAGCGGCCAGTTGGTATTCAAATTTTTGGAGCCAATCTGGATAGTATGTTGCAAACTGTTGATATTGTTGAAAAATCAAACCCCGATATTATCGATATTAATTTTGGTTGCCCCGTTAAAAAAGTAGTATCCAAAGGTGCAGGAGCAGGTATTTTAAAAGATATAGATTTAATGGTTAAGTTGACCGCTGAAATGGTTAAACGCACGCATTTACCGATTACGGTTAAAACACGTTTGGGTTGGGATCACAATTCTATTAAAATTGTAGAAGTTGCAGAACGATTGCAAGATGTAGGGTGTAAGGCAATTGCCATTCACGGAAGAACGCGTGCCCAAATGTACAAAGGCGACGCAGATTGGAAACCGATTGCAGCTGTAAAAAATAATCAAAGAATGCATATTCCCGTTTTTGGAAATGGAGATATTTCCTCGCCCGAAAGAGCAATGGAAATGCGTGACAAATACGGACTGGACGGAGCCATGATCGGCAGGGCCACAATTGGCTACCCTTGGTTCTTTAAAGAAGTAAAACATTTTTTTAATACAGGCGAACACTTGCCTCCACCAACTATTGCCGAACGTGTAGAAGTTGCCCGACGGCATTTACAAATGGCTATCGACTGGAAAGGCGAACGCTTAGGCATTGTGGAAACAAGAAGACATTATACAAATTATTTTAAAGGCATTCCACACTTTAAAGAATACCGCCTAAAAATGGTGACGACCGATGATGCTGAAGGTGTTTTTAAAGCTTTTGATGAAGTAATCGAACAATTTGGCGATTATCAGTTTGTATAGGGTTAGAACTGGTCTAAAAAGAGTATCTTAACGTAACCCCCGAATATTCATCACCAAAAAAAGTACGTCCAGAACTAGGATATAATTTTACATTTTCAACCTTTACCTTATGTAGCTCTGGCACCAATATTCCTACTGCCGCTCCCATTCCATAACCCAACAAGATATCGGTTAAAAAATGTTGGCCTGCTTGCAATCTATAATAACCCACAACAGCAGGAATTGTTGCTGCCCCTGCCCAGATATATATTTTCGCATTAGAGTCTGGATTAAAATCGCTAAATACTTTTGCTGCAAAAAACGTGGCTGTTGCGGTGGCGGCCACATGACCGGAATAAAAAGAACGCTGACCATTTTTACTGGTTCGCCTATCTAAAGATTCATCTTGATCATATACATAAGGTCTCGCCTTGTTTACCAAACCTGCCGTAATTGTATAGAACGTAGCCGTAGTGGCAAGACTCTCCAAGTAAAGTCCCATAACTTGACCTGTATGGTCGTTTATGTTTCCATCTATAAGTAAAGCAAAAGGTGTAGCAAAAGAAATGGCAAAAGGAATATCTCCAATGGCATTGGCCTTTTCCGAGCTATTGCCCGCAACCCATCTGTCTAAAAAATTAATATCATTTTTATCGTACGAGTTCAATTTTTCAATGGAAATGTCTTTTTTATTTTTAATTAAATGCAGCCCATAGGCACTCCCCCCGAGTCCAACACCGGTCCAAATTCCATCTTTAACCCACTTCCATTCGTAAGGTGAATCACTCTTTTGTGCATTTAAACATAATGTGCTTAAAATACATACTAAACTTATTAAACTTTTTTTCATCATCACAATTAAATTTTAAATCTTATGCCGGTTCGCAAATACAAATGATTGTCACCTTTTAGAGTATAAATTTTATCCCAATTGTTGTCCCTTACATTAACTTTTTCATGAAAAATATATGCGGCCCTGGCATATAATTGTAGGTGCTTAGTAATATAGTATTCATATTGAAGACCACTAAGACCCAAGGTCATATTAATTTGCTCTGAGTTTAGAGTACCATTACTTGTTAAACTTTGATTGACCCTAGAATTAAACCCGTCAAGTTGTGCGAATAATTTTAAGCGATTTTTTTCAGAAAACCAATATTGTAAATTTGTTTTTGGCACACCAAGATTATAGGACCAATTTGGTTTAAACTTTCTGAAATAATTAATAGTAGGAAGCGGAAACCTTATACTGCTAATGGACGAATAAGTAAGTCCTAGAATTAGTCGGTAAGGCCTCTTTAAATCTTCGTTATCAAGTTCGTCCTTTATAAAGAATACTTCACTTCTTATCGATAAATTGTCTGAGCTAAAATCTTTTATTTTTGATTCACCACTTAATCTAGGCACTGCTGTCATTGCAAATCGCCAGTTATTGTTCATTTTAAAAGTATAACCCAAAGTGAAATCCAGTAGCTGATATTGGTCAGTGTTTTCCATAAATGGATTGTTATCTTCAAGGTCTAGATTAATTTTACTATAATCAACACCGACTACAAAATAAGATTTGTTTTCATTTAATTTTATAGGGTAATTAAGTACAAAACGCGTTCGCTCATAATTTAAATTGGCATCGTTTTTTGGCAATGTGGTATAATCTATTCTAGCTAAATCCGATGGTTGTGCAAAAGCAAAAACACCAATAAAAAGAAGAAATAATAGATTTACAGCTCTTTTTTTATTCATAGATAATTTATTACAGTTCAAATATCTATATAATTGCCATTTCAGCTTGGCTTATATAGGAATTTTGTTAACTCATTAAATTTAATGTAAAGATGCGGTAGGAAAATAGAAAAGTTAATCAACCAATGGCTTCAGGTCAATGTGTGCATATTTTACCAAACCTATATGATCGTATTCTTCTTGGTGATAATTGAGTTTGCCCCAACTAAAAGTCTCCCCTTCGAGCTTACCATTGTACTGGTCTAAAAGGCTAGATGACAGTAATAGGTATTCATCGCTTTTTATTTCGTTTTTAAGTAATCTATGGGCAATAATAACATCTTCGCCTATCAACTTAATACTTTTACCAATGGGGATTACACTCACTTCTTCGCCATAGTGAAGAATAATTTTTAGCCCAAGTATTTCTGGAATTTTAACACTATCCTCCATATGGGCGTATTGCTTCCTCAACTTTTTTAATTGTTTGTAAAATTCGGTATAAAAATATCGACATTGATTTACCAAAATTTCAATACCCGGAAGCGTTCCAGACTTATAAAACAAAACAGCATCACCCTCAATTTCTGAAACTTTGAGACCGATTTCGTTAGAGTAGATAATATTATTGAGCAATGTAGGTATTACCTTTGTGCTTAATTCAATTTCGCTATTGCTCATAAACTCGGTAAAACCGCTAATATCCGGTATACATATCAATGTTGGTGTAGAAGCCATATATTTTACTTTAGAGAGTAAATATAATCTAATATTGATTATGCAAACCAATATTAGCACATATAGGTTAAAGATAATTGTATTTGGATTAATAAATTATTGCCCAAAAATAAATTAAAGTCTTAGTTTTGACCATAAATTTAATATTTGATAATGCTGTCCAGAATCTTTATATTTTTATTGATTTCCCTATCTTGCCAAACAGGTGAGCTTACTGTAACAGGCAATTTGCCTAGTAATTTAAAAGAAGTATCTGCCATTGAAATAACTTCTAAATCAGATTTGATCTGGGTTATTGAAGATGCTGGCAATAAAAATATTCTTTACGGTTTAAACCAACAAGGAAAAATTATTAAAGAATTAACCATAACAAATGCTAAGAACAGAGATTGGGAGGATTTAACATCTGACAAGGATGGGAATATTTACATTGGCGATTTTGGCAATAATTCTGGTAAACGAAATGAGTTTACCATTTATAAGATAAAAAACCCTGAACAGTCTGATCAAAAAGCAAATGCTGAAATTATAAATTTTGTACTGCCAAAGGACATAAAATCAAAAAATTTTGAAGCATTTTTTTTACACAACAACAATTTTTACCTCTTTAGTAAAGGAAGAAAGAAAGAAGCTCTATTAAAAGTGCCGAACGTCATTGGCAATCATACCGCACAATTAATCACTACATTTAACTTACCTAAAAAAAACAATAAAGTTACTTCTGCAGACATAAGCGAAGACGGTAAAACCATTATTTTATTGAATCATGATAAGGTGTGGGAACTTACAAACTTTACCGATGATAATTTTTTTAACGGAAAATCAACTTCGATTGATTTTGAACATAATTCGCAAAAGGAAGGAATTTGCTTTGCCAAAAATAAGAACCTATTCATTACTGACGAACGTAATAAAAGTAGCGGTGGTAATATATATCTTTTAAATCTGAAATAATTGTAGCTTCTATAATTATTAATTGATAAGAGGCTATAATCTAGTTTTTAAGTCAAGATTCTTACAAGGAAAAAAGATATTTCTCTTCCTGAATTTCAAGCAATGCTTATTAAAATTAGTTATGCACTCAAATAATTAATTGATTGAAATTAGAAAATACCGTTTAAGGTGTAACCGCTTCCAAAATATCAACTGAACTGTAAAATTTTAACGCTATTGCAAATGCAATGACAGAAAAAATGATTCCCGTAATAAATATAGTATAGGTCAACCGCAATAATTTGTATTTTTCATTGAGAACCTTGCCAAGAAAATATAAATCCGCACTGAGGGAGTCATAAATATCTTGTTTATTTTTGGTCAAATTCCTCATGGAATTTTTATAATCATTAAGCTCCATGGAGTGAAAATTTCCAAAAAATAGCAAATTGGCCTTATTGGAATCTAAATCATCATCTGAAAATTCTCCATTGTCCACCTTTGGACGTGTGGCTAAAACAGACATAATCATTGAAGCTACGCTAAACAATACAAATATAGCAGTTGGATAAGTTAAATATTCCTTCTGGGGTTGGTTCAATTGAGGGATTAGATTAGCCATTAACAGAGAAATTATGATGGCATTTACAGAAAGAAGAATATTGGCCTTGGTATCGGCTATATCGCTCAATTTTAAGTGGTTCCTTAGAGCAACCCTATACATAGACTGAATGGCTCTTTCAGGGCTTTCATTCTTTAATCTTACTTTTAATCGCTCTTTTTTAATCGTTTTATCTCCTTTTTTTATTTTACCGACAACTTTAGCTAAATTCTCCATTTTATTATCTTGCCAGTTTTCAAGAGCATACTTGGTATAGAACCGGTGTTCGGTTTGAAAATCTTGGAGGTTTTTTTCTCGCCATTCAGCAACAGAATACTTTTTCTTCCCTTTTTGATCAGTTTCTATACGTAATAACTCCGCTTGTGATAAAAATTCTTCATGGGCATAATAATAGTTTGTAGCATCCTTTAAAATCTTTTCTTCTGTATTTTTTGGTTCCTTGCCACTTTTTGCAGCTAGAATTAGTTCACAGATGTTTTCAATAGATTCTCCTTTAACATTTTTATTCTCAAGAAATTTTCTTGCTATGTCACAACTCGCTGTTTCGTATCCATCATATTTTACGGTAAATCCTGTAAACTGGAACAAGGCAGCCAATAAAAGGTTTTCTTCATTTACAGACTTGTCCTTGTTGTTTTTTATCAACTCTTTTGTTGTTTCCAAAACTTGAAGCGTATGATTAGCATTGTGATATAAGTAATCTTCGTCTAGCTTAGTTGATAAAAGTTCTGTTACGTACTTTTTAGAATCGATTAGTAATTTTTTCATCAGTATAAACTTTTTTTATTGTTATTTTTTTAGAATTGTACTTATTATTTATGATAATTATGTTATGGGTTAATCATTAAATTTTTAGAGCCCTAATAAAAATGAAAATGACAACCGCCCCCCTTCATGTCCAGAAAAATAGTTGATGCCAAAATTCGCTATCCCGGACATTCCCATTTTTATTCCTCCCCCATAACTACTATGCCAATTTCCAGAAGAATCACCATTGTACCAAACCTTACCCAAATCATACCCTAAAAAAGAAGTTATGCGAAGTGGAAATAAGGCTGTTCTAAGTGGTTTGAACTTATAAGATATGTCTGTAGAAGTAACAAGAGATTTATCGCCAGAAAATCTATCCTGTCTATAACTGCGTAAACCTGAATCTCCACCTAAAGTAGCAGATTGGTAAAAAGGTATATTTTCACCGAACCTGAATTGACCCATTACTGAATTTTTTAGAACTAATTTTCTTTGAGAATCTATGGCGTTCCACATTGCAAATTTCGGATCTAACGACCAGATGGTGGTTATATTTTCTAGATTATCAGAAACACTTGCCTGCATAGTGGTCATTAGCCCTCTAGTAGGAAAATAATTATTATCTATACTTTTAAACACAAAGGATCCTTTAGCGGAAAGATAATTCCGTTTTCCAATGGCATTACCAATATCAACAAACTCAGATTCGTCTGTTGAAATATGGTTGTAATAAATACCATATTGAAATGTACTACCATAAGAGCCCTCACGATATATTGATAATCCTATATTTATGCGTTGCATAAAAATCCGATTAAAATCAAAATTACCAGAAAGATTGGGGGAATTATTTCCAAAACCAAAAAAATTCTCCGTGTAATTATTACTAGTAATTCTACCTTCCAACTTCAAGTTCCAACGGGCAAAAATATTTGCAAAATGAGCTTCGGGCCTAATATCAAATGCTTGTGTAAGCGATATATATTTAGCACTCAAAGCAAACTTCGTTGTAAATGGATTTCGCTCAAAGCCCATCTTTTTACTACCAAATGTAAATTGTGGCACCAAGCCCTCATCAGGATTAAAATCAAATTTCAAGCCTACTATTTTACTTTTACTAGGTCGTATTTCGGCATTGTAAATCCTGTTCGTATAATTGTTACCGCTCCTTATTTTGGCACCGCCTCGTTTTATAATTTTTCCGTTGCTATCGTTTTGATCATATATACGTATGCCCTTCCCATTTTGAATATCAAAGCTATCACCATCAAGACCTCCTATAATTACAAGATTTGTTTTGTTTTTGCCCTCTCCCGATATCTCAAATATGTCCTTGTCATCCAATCCGTAAATCCACAGGTCTTTTGTTTCCAAATCATTGAAGGTCCTATCGAATAAAAGACTACCTTTTTCGCCATCCTTTATCCTGTATGCCTTTACATTGGTAATTCCGTTTTTCTTCCGCTCAATTATAAAAACATCATCTTTATCGGTTCCTTTTAAGATTTGAAATTTCAAAAAGTAATTTAGATACCTGCCCACTATATCTTCCAAATTTTCCTTTCTCAGTAAAAAATCATTTTGGATTTTTTCCCAAACAACGTCCTGAATTTCATGAGGTACTTTGGAAAATGACTTTTTTATGACTTCTTTATCTAATCGTTCCTGAATAAATTTAATTTGATCAAACCAAACCTGTTTGCCTGAACGTTGTAAAATTGCCCTATCTAAATTAATGGCACTTTCACTGAAATTTTCAATGAACTTAATATTAGGACCATATTCGCCGAATTGACGGGTACGTCCCACAAACTTTTGTAGCGTTTTCAAAAATTTTCCATCAAAATTTGCAAAAACCTGATCACGGTCTCTAGGTACTGGAGAATAAATATTTAGATTACCTTCCTTGCGTTTAGCCCAACTCCATTGTCCTTCATGTCTGTCCCAATCGCCCAAAAGCATATCAAAAATCCTAGCCCTGATATATTCTTTTTCGTCCACTTGATTTTCTTCGTCATCCCTAAGTTCTTCTAAAAGTTCTACTGTATTAATAACCTCATCGCTTCTACCAAACATATGCGAATCATTGAAATCTTCTTCTGGTTTCTCTTCTATCATATACAATTTATTGCCATGTTCTTCATTAAAGTTACCTAAAGCCTTTTGTTTTGGAACATAATACAGTTTCGGATGAGTATGCTTTATTTGAATTTTATGCGAAAGACTGGCAATTACAAATGCCCCATATGGGTGGGCGGCATTATAAAAATCTGCGATTAGCTCAGCGGGCAACGTACCTGAAAAGTAAGATTCAGCATCAAGATCGTTATAACCGGATGCCTGTAAAAAGGATATCGGATCCTTTGCTAATGCACGCATATTATACTCTTTTCCAGTAGCATCCACAAGTCGAAGTGATAGCGTCTGATTTCCCCCTCCTGCCCGTTCTACTTTTAACCCTCCGTACAAGGTATCAAGAATAGCAACAGGTGCCTCAACTTTTACACCGTAAACATAACGGTAATGTTTCCCCCATTTCTCTTCGTATTTGGCATCGACATTTACTTCTTCTGGAGGAAATATAGAACTTATAAACGTGGTAGGAAATTCTGTGGGCAACTTGCTTATATCATAATTAGTTTTAGCGGGATAAGCCTCTTTTTGATACAACCGAATTAAATTATTGTTATCATCTAGTCCGTAATAATGTACTTGTGCAGTACCATCTTCGTAAATTCTTAATTCTGCAAACCCAATACTACCCGATGAAAAAAGCCCATTCTTGGCTAAGGTGGCTCCAATAGATGTACTTGAAGTACCAGAAATAATTTGACGAATATGATCTTGTTCTATATATTGTAAAGCCTGCTCATGACCAGATAATATAATTGCTCGGGGGGCTTGGCTCAACGCAATTTTTACCTCTGCCATCAATTCATTCATCATAGGATTATACCTGTCTTGCTTAGAAACTCCACCTTGTGCTCTAATCAATGTCCAAATACTACCAAGCATTGGAATAAAAGCATTTTCAGAAATTGGTTTTAAAAGTATTGAAGCAGGCAAATAACCGCTGTGGAGACCATTTGTATATAAAGGATGGTGCATAGCAAGAATTACCGTCTTATGACTTGCTTTTTTTACTTTATCTTTCAGCTCTAAAATAAATTGATCTCGAGTTTTAATTTCACATTTATCGTTAATTTTAGGAAGTTTGTCCCAATTCTGAATATACCATTGGGAGTCAATAATGATTAGCTCTGTCCTTTCATCCACGTCAATAGTTTCTATGGGGCAGCCTTTCTCAGGTTGAAAATACTCATCACTTTCCAAATTATCTTCGAAAAATTCCTCAACGTTTTTTAAACCTTTGGTTCCTTTTTCTTTCCATTCTCGTTCTCCTGGTATAATGAGTTTGTTACCATCAAAACTCATCAACACCTTTGTGAGCCCTTTCAATTGGTTTTTTATCGCATCTTTCTTGATAACGTTGTTCTTGATATTATCACCTAGAAAAATGAGGTAATCATCTGAAGTATATGTTTTGAGTTTCTTAACAATTTGCTCCTGTAAATCTTTTTGTAATCCTCTTTCCTTTGTGCCAGAATTGCCTAAAAGCATAAAGCTTTTGTAAGAACCACTCTTATTATACGACTTTGAATATTGGTTTACTTCAATATCCTGATTTTTTTTATACAATGATTTTTTAGTCGAACAACTACTAATAAAAAAAATCAGAATCAGAAGACCAACAGGCTTTATATATGAGCTTTTTACTATTGAATTAATCATGTCCTAAATATATTAACGTACCAATACCTACAATAGATAGTAATCGGATTTGAAATGCTGAATCCTACTTGATAAAAAAATTTCCTACTAATATTGATTTTTGCAAATGTTAATTTATGATTCCAAACAATTTCTTTATATTGATTCAAGTTAAACATGTGTTTTTTAAAAATTTAACCCAAAACCAAATGAGAACCGTAACCCTTCGTTACCAGTAAATAAGTTAAAAGTGCCCGAAATGGATTCGGCAGAAGATATCCAAAATCCACCACCATAGCCATTGTGCCACTTTTTAGATGAATCATTTTCAACCCAGACACGTCCTAGATCAAAACCGCCAAAAACACCAATTTGCAAAGGCAGTGTTTTAGTTTTGAACGATTTAAAACTATATCTAACATCGGCATTGGCTACAAACGAATTTTGACCCGTAAAACGTTCTGCCCTAAAACTCCTTAGCCCATTTCTACCACCCAATTGTGCAGCTTGATAAAATGGAATCTCATCTCCAAATCGTAATTGCGTGGCTACATTAGATTTTAACACTAACTTTCTATTTCTTGACAAAGCATTATAAAACCCTAAATGTGAATTGATATAAACATGTGTATTTTTAGTGTCTTCAATTTCAGTCTTACCACCGATATTTAGCAAGAAATCCATGCCCCTAGTAGGATTTATTTTGTTATCATAACTAAGGTAATTATATGATGCCTCCAAACCCGTAAAGTATCGTCTGCTGTAAAAATCCTCATTAGACAAGGGCATGAATTCCGTTATAAATCTGTCTTCGGTGTTGTCAATTTCTATCCCCTCAACAATAGCCTTAAATGTATAATCGCTACCAAAAGCCGATCTTTTTATAAAACCTGCATTTGCTTGGTAAATGCTGGTTTTTACACGATTATAATCCTTATCTAGTTCATCATCTTTATTAACCGTTTCATTACCATAACCAAAAAAGTTATTTGTGAAATTTTCGGTAGTAAAAACACCTCCTAAAAGTAAATTCCATTCGCCCATAAAGGCAAATTCACCTTGATATCTTAAATCAAAACCCTTAGTTGCAAAATAGTAGCCTGCCTTTAGATTGTGTTTTCTTGAAAACGGATTTTGTTCAAAACCCTTCACAGTTTTTGCAATGGAAAGACCTAATAAAAACCCATCATCTGGATTAAAACCTATATTCGGTGTGGTTACCGTGAACTTATTTATATACTTTTGATAATCAAAAATATTGTTGTTATAAACATCGGTGAATTTTAACCTTGCTCCTTTGTTTTTTTCAACCGTATTTTTCTTAGTTTTATGGTCATAGACCGTAATAGCACGTCCATTATTTATAATGTAACTGTCATTTTCTTGTCCACCGATAATTTTTATTTTAATAGGATTGTTTGCTTTTCCTGTTACTTCAAATACATCCTTGTCATCTAATCCGTAAATCCAAATTTCTTTGGTAACATCTCTGTTAAGCACACGATTTACCAAAACATCGCTCTTTTTACCACCTTTAATCCGGCTAATTTTAACCGTAGTTTCTTTATTGCCAGAACGGATAACTTCAATGTAATCATCCTTATCGGTACCAGTTAAAATGACCAACTCATTGAGGTAATTGTAATATCTTTCGGCAATATCTACTAAATTACCGCGTCGCCCTTTCAGTTTATCTTTAATATCCTGTAATGTTTTATCTTGAACCTCTTCGGGTATTTTACTAAATGCTTTTTCGATTACATTGTCCGTAATATTATCTTGTAAAAATTTGGCCGCATTTATCCAAATTTCTTTATCAGATTGCTGAATCAGCGTTCTGTCCAATTTAATTCCCGCACTGTTAATCCATTTCACATCTTTTAGCTCGGCATCATAAACTTGTAATTGCTTGGTCAAGCCCGCCATAACACGAACAATATCTAACAAAGCTCCATCAAAATTAGCAAAAACCTGATCTCTGTCCCTAGGGATGGGTCTAAATAATTTATCACCATTTTCTTGGTCAAACTGTGCCCAACGCCATTGGTCTTGGTGTCTATCCCAGTCGCCTACCAACATATCAAAAAGTCGAGCTTTGATATAGGCGGTTTCATCGATTTTATACTTTTCATCTTCCCTTATTTTTTCAATAATATCGTGCGTACTTTCAATATCATCGGCATAACCAAAAGTGCGTTCTCCTGTATAATTTTCCTCTGGGCGTTCTTCGATCATATAAAGCTCACCTCCATACTCGGCATTATATTTGCCTAAATATTTATGTTTTGGAATAAAATATATTTTAGGATTGGTGTGATATAAACCAGCAACTTCAGACAAATCTGGAATGACCAAAAAGGCATAAGGATGTGCGGCGGTATAAAAATCCAAGATCAGCCCCTCAACATTTGTTTTTTCAAATTCGTCTTCTACATAGGTGTCTTTGAATAGAACGGTTTGTAAATATTGCGTAGCACTTTTACGCAAAGCCCTCATATTTAATTCTTTACCATCTTTGGTTTTTAACCGAAGCGATCTTGTTTGATGCCCACCTCCTTTTCTGACAATTTCCAATCCGCCATAAAGTGTATCTAATGTAGCCACTTTAGCTTTAATTTTTGTACTGTAAATATCTCGGTAATGATCTCCCCATACCGACTTGAAAAAATCGGATTTATCCGTTTCTTCTTTGGTATAAACAGAAACTTCAACTTCATTCGGAAAACTATCGGGCAATGTAGAAACATCATAATCCTTATCAGCTTCAAACACCTCTTTTTGAAACAACAATTTTGGTTTTCCGTTTTCTTCACCATAAAACCGAACCCAAGAACTGCCATCTTTAAAAACGGTGTAATCGGCAAAACCATACTTGCCATAAGAAAAGATACCATCGTTGCTTAATGTGGCATACGAACTTTTAGAAGCTGAACCGGATACAATTTGTTTTATACTATCATTTTCTATATACTGCAACGTATGCTCATGGCCCGAAACAAAAATAGTTCGTTTACTGTCAGTAGCTAAAGTTTGCAGTCTGTTCATCAAATTATTATAGCTCTCGTTGTATCGATCTTGAATAGATATTCCACCTTGTGTCCTAATTTGGGCAGCTAATGAAGATAATATTGGTAACGGAATGTTTTTTTGCGTGGGAAATAAATGCTTAGACAATGCGTATTGCCCTCCATGGATACCATTAGTGAACATAGGATGGTGCATGGCAAAAACTATGGTTTTATTTTGTGCTTTTTTAAGTTCGCCTTCAATTTCAATAAAAAACCGGTCTCTTGTTTTAATTTCGCACTCATCGTTAATAGTGGGGTGCTTGTTCCAATTTTCCAAATACCACTGGGTATCTATAATTATCAGTTGAATTTCATCGCTAACGTCAATGCTCTCTAAAGGGCAACCATTTTCGGGTAAAAAAGTATCTTTGCCCAGAGCATCTTCAATGAACTTTTCTTCTCTTTTAAGTCCTTTTACCCCATCTGCATACCAATCATGGTTTCCTGGAATAAAAATTACTTCTCCCTCAAAGCCTTCAATGGATTTTATTTGAGCGTTCAAATTATTTTCAGCTATTGATCGTTTTTTATCCTCTTTTTTAGGAAGACCTGCCGGATAAATATTGTCACCTAAAAAAAGTACATAGTCATTTTTAGTATTTTTCTTTGCAATGTGTGCTTTAAATGCCCTTAAACCATTTGATAAGCTGTCCATTGGAGACCACCCTGCATCTCCCAATAAATAAAAAGTTTTGTCTATTTCTTTGTTTGGAAAAATATTTTGCTTGTCATTCGGGTCTTTGTATTGTGCTTTATAAGTGGCACAGGCCGTAAACAATAAAGATATTATTAACGATTTTATAAAAATTTTCATAAAGTACTTCTAATTAATTTTAGACAATATACGAACATCTTCGCTCAACAAAATTATTGAGATGTAAATTAGCCTATAAGCCATTAATAAAATTAATCCGATTGATATTATTATTGGCTCTATTAAAAAGATAATCTTTTACTTCATCAATTTTTAGTAATTTGGTGGTCAAATTAGTTAAGCTTATGCCACTATCATTAATTGAAAAAGCAGATAACTTTGTTTTTGATCTATTTAAGGAAAGACTGCCAAATTCCTTTATCTACCATAATTATGAACACACCAAACGTGTACTGCGAAGTATTAGGGAAATTATAGAGAACTCAGAAGTTAGCAAAAAAGATGCGGAAATTTTGCAATTGGCGGCAATACTGCATGATACCGGATATACAAAAACCAGAATTGGCCATGAAGAGGAAAGCGTTAAAATAGCCACAGAATTTTTAGAATCTGAAAATGTAGATAAAGAAACAATTGCGGCGGTCAACGATTGTATTATGGCCACTAAATTCAAGGATACGCCACATTCTGAATTGGAGAAAATGATACGCGATGCCGATGCTTCTCATTTTGGAAAAGAGTATTTTCAAGAAGCAAGCGAATTTTTAAGAAAAGAACTGGAAATACAAGATGTAGCAAAGTACAGTCCATCTGAGTGGATTGATGAAAATATTGAAGTATTAGCTGAAAAACACACTTTTTATACAGAGTATGCCCTTAAAAACTGGCAATCGGTTAAAGATGACAATCTTGCTAAATTAATAAAGAGCAAAAGAAAACTAAAAAAGAAATTAAATACTGAAAAGTTAAAAGCAAAATATAAAGCAAAATACAAAAATGAAAGCCCTGAACGCGGTATTCAGACATTTTATAGGGTTGCATTGAGAAACCATATAAAACTGAGCGATATAGCCGATACCAAAGCTAATATTTTGTTATCGGTCAATGCTATAATAATTTCTTTGGTACTATCAAATCTGGTTTCAAAATTAGATAGCCCGTCAAATGATTATTTAATTATACCTACTTTGATTTTTGCAATATTTTGTACTATTGCCATTATACTATCTATAATTGCTACCCGACCAAATATAACACGTGGAGAATTTACCAAGGAAGATGTAGCCAACAAAAGTGTAAACCTTACTTTTTTTGGTAACTTTCATAAAATGAAATTGGAAGAGTTTGAATGGGCAATTGACGAACTTTTAAAAGACAAAGACTACGTTTACAGCTCATTGACCAAAGATTTATATTTTTTGGGAAAAGTATTGGATAGAAAATATCGTATTTTACGAATTACGTACAATGTGTTTATGTTCGGTATTATTGTTTCGGTAATAGCGTTTATAATTTCATTTCGCTTTATAGATAGGTAAGCGTTTAGGCGTTAATTCCTTCAATTAACTGATCTATGGTCATCGTTGTTTTTTCATCAAAATCAGCAGTATAAATAATCTCAGCACGCAAGGCTTTTAAACCAGAAACACCTTGCAAATCTTCTAATTCCAAATCTTCAACAGCACCTAGGTATTTTTTTGATTGGAGGTACTTTATATATTTTTTATACTCTAAAGCATCTTTATCTTGGGTATAAACTATGGCAATTTTTCCCGGAACGGTTAAACGCTCTTTAGTATTTTTAATATGTGCTTTATCTATCCGTTTTTTTATTATTTCGTAACGAATATTGTAAGCCCCGTCAACATCGAACTGCTTTTCGTCCATTCTAAATTTAATGGCCATCGGGTTGCTTTGTACAAGTATTAAAGAAGCAACGCGTAACTTGTAATCTAATTCGTCAGTAAGTTGATAAGCAATGTTTTCCAATTCACACATTACTTGCAATTGCCACAAACGGAGGTTGAATAAATATAAAGAGTTGTATTCTTTATTGTTTACCAGAGATTGGCCGATGTACATATTAAACTCAACACCATCGGTTTTATAACGCTCAAAATAATGTGGAAACATCTGTTGTGCTTCCAGTTGTTTTCTGTCTAAATAATCTGCTAGCTTTTCATTGATAAATGTAACACTCTCTTCGTAGGCTTTCCTTTTATCATAAACAACGTTTAGCTCCTTATCTAAACTGTTCATATAAATATTAACTTTTTCTTTAAGTGCGGTGTTTAGTTTTTTTATGTGGTTGAATACCGGATAAATTTCAGATTTAAGAAAATCAAGTATGTTTATTTCATCTCCGGCATCCAAACCTGAATTCACTTCCGATAAATAAGAAGCCACCCGAAACATGAGTTCTTCATAAATAGGTAATTTTTCAATATCATCAGCTTTTTCCAACACATCAATAGCCAAATTTAATTGCGTATCAAGATCCTCTTTAATTGCATTTGATCTAGCTAACGAAGAATCTTTAATATCGGTTTGGCCATAAAGAGGATACACATCTTTAAATACAATATCATCTAGCTTAGGCGATTCAATACCTTTTAAAATAGCTTCTTGATAATTTTCCGCTGCTTTGTAAAAACGCCATTTTACCGAAGAATGGATGCTTGTGTAATGTTCTTGAATAGTAGCTTCCAACACATTCTGACGTTCTTCTGATGTGCGTTTTACAGCGGCTTTAAAAACAGGAATAATATCTTTTAATTTATTCTGATTTACAGAATTTAATTCGTAAACCCTTGGGGATGCTATTTCAAGCAAAGCCAAATCATTGTTATCGGTAGCCTTTATTGGAATCAACAAAATACTTTGAATTCCGTTCTTTTTTAGGTTTCTATAAAATTGGTTTTTATGGGTTGCCTCTCCGTACTTCTCAACATCAGAAATAGTAAATGATTCACGTTTTATTAAAACCTTAGTAATTATATCATTACAAAAATATTCGTCACAAATAATTTCGTTTTTACTACTTAGAATTAAACTGTTGGAGTTTTTGACATTTGTATCGCAAATCTTTAAGTTGGTAGCATCAAATATTGAAAACCCAATTTTCAAATCGTTAATGTTATAAAATTTTCTAAGATTTTGTTGAATGTCTATAATAAGATTTTTATCGCTTCTCAATAAATTATCTTTTAATGATGACACCGTCTCTTCTGCGGTAACATCAAAAAGATTCATTATACCAAAACCTTTAAAAATATAACTGAACGGGGGAAATTTTTCTTTCCATACCGCTATATTTTCAAAATTATCGACCAATAGTCTATAATCTTCGTCGGTTATTTTTGGAGCTTTTTTGGTAGGGATAATCTCGGCAAGATCAATATTATAGGCTACCCGATAATGATTTATAATATTTGCCTTTTTATTAGGAATATCGAAAAAAAACGGTCTTTTATAATCGATTTGGTATCCGTAACAATAATTTAAAATGGCAAGGCAAGAACTGATATAAAGTTCGTCTTGCTCTATATTTCTTATTTTAAATTCATAATCCTCTCCAGCATTTTCTAAAATAGTTTGAAATCGTTTTGAAAATTTAAAGGATGTAAACAAAAAAGGAATGCTTGCTGCTTTTATTTCGTTGCTTTGAAGTGGTTCGGGAAATAAAGGATCTAAAATAAGATCGATCTGTTTTTGATATTTATGTACTAAAGATAAATCGGTAAATCCATTTAACAACTCTGGGTATTGGTCAAATACCAACAGCATTTCATTTGCGGAATTATAAAAAATATGCTTTTTATCATCAGCGTATTTTTTAATGTAAGTATAGACCTTATCAAAGCTTAGCTGAAGAGTTAAGGGTAGTTCTTTATGTTCAAAATTATTTAAGTCTTGAATTTTCATTGGTTAGAAATTTAAAACCAAAAGAAAACTTAAACTAACTCAGCTATATCCAATTCTTTCATTTTTCCGTTCTCTAATTTTCCCAAAACGGTTACATCCTTGGTTTTTTCGTATTCTTGTATAGCTATTATTAGCTGTTTTTTATTTTCACGGTGAATTTTTATACCACCTGATTTTTGATTTTTATTCTTTATTTCTATATAATATCCGTCTCTTAATTTCTTAGGCTTTGTTGCTGGTCTTCCCATAATAATAACGCTTTTTATCTTAAAATTTAAACTTGTCTTGTCGGCGACAATATACATTATAATCCAACAATGTAAGCAATTTTATCGTTAAACAATAGTTAATATGTTAATTTTTTAAAATTACACCAAAAATTAGGTTTATTTCTCCCAAAGACTGTCTGTAAAGTAATGTTTACAGTCTAAAAAATGTTCGTTCACAATAAAATTTGATGCTTTAGCCAAATCTTCAATCTCCTTTAAACTGTATTTCTTGGAAAGTTCGGTCCAAATCAATTCATTTTGCTCAAATTCAACGGTTGTTTCCAACTTTTTTAAATACACAGATTGTTTTTTTAAACTGACCAAATAACTTTTTACCTCACCATTATCTGGATTATAATAACAATAAAAATTAAAATTGTCCAAGTTAAAATCGCCTTCCAATTCCCTGTTTATCCGTAATAATAAATTCATATTAAAACGCTTTGTTATGCCACTGTTATCATCATAAGCATCTCGAATAATTATTGGGTTCTTCTTTAGGTCTGCTCCCAATAACAATTTATCTCCCACTTTCATGTTATCATAAAACAATTGTAATAATCCAACGGCATTTTTATGTGGATAATTACCAATATTGCTTCCCAAAAAAAGCAATAAACTAGGTATTTTGGTACTGGTGTTTTCCCTTTCAAGAATTTGAAAATAATCGCCAACTCGTGGGTGCAGAGATAAGTTGGGCAGTTGCTTCTTTAATTTTGAAGTCAATAAATCCATTGCCTCTTGTGAAATATCTATAGGCACATAATGGAATTCTATATTATTTTTTACCAGATATTCAAGCAGTTTAAAGGTTTTCAGACCATCACCCGGACCAAGTTCAACAATATTAAAAGGTTGTTTAAATTTAACGGCATCAATAATCTGCTTTGCCTGGAGCGATAAAATTTCAAACTCACAATCCGTCAAATAATATTCTGGCATTTGCATAATTTCCTGAAAAATGCGGCTGCCATTATCATCATAAAAATATTTAGATGGCAATTTTTTTTCTTTAGTTGTTAAACCTTTAAGAATATCTTTGGCGAATGTTTTGTTCATTTATTTTACAAGTCTTATTCCTGAAAACATCCATTGCAATTGCGGATGAAAGAAGTTTCTATATGTTTTTCTACTATGGTTTTTTGCAGTAGCTACAGAAGCTCCGCGAAGTACCATTTGGTTAACCATAAATTTGCCGTTGTATTCACCTAATGCACCTTCGGCAGTTGTAAAATTAGGATAAGGCAAGTAGGCACTGTTTGTCCATTCCCATAATTGACCCCATTCGAATTTGTCAGAAGCCACTTCCCATTCAAATTCGGTTGGCAATCTCATATTTTTCCATTCTGAAAAAGCAAAAGCTTCGTATAAGCTAACATGTTGAACAGGTTTGTTTTTTTCGATGGGAACAAAACCATTCAAAGTGTAATAATACCATTTTCCATCTACCTGGTGCCAATACATTGGAGCTTTCAATTGATTTTCTTTTACAAAATCCCATCCTTCGGCATGCCATAAATTAAAATTTTGATAACCGCCGTCTTCAATAAATTCGATAAACTCAACATTTGAAACTAAGTTGTTACTTATTTCAAATTCGTTTAGATATACTTTGTGCTTACCTAATTCGTTGTCATAACAAAAACCTTCTTTTTGATGCCCAATTTCATAAATGCCTTCTTCAATCTTTATTAATTTTGAGGGTCTATTTATTTCCAATAAATCAATGTCATTATCGAGACTAGGAAAAGTAGGTTGGTTACCTAAAATATATTTAATATCGTAATAAAAAAGTTCTTGATGCTGCTGTTCGTGATTGGTGCCCAACTCAATAATATCCAATGCTTCTTTTGAAGGGTTTTTTTTTAAAAAATCCATTATTTTATCTGTTACAAAACTGCGATATTCGTACACTTCCTTTACCGTTGGCCGCGTCATCAATCCACGATTAGGGCGTAAAACCCTTTTACCCGCATTATTGTAATAACTATTGAAAAGGTAGGCAAAATCATCATTGTAAACTTGATAACCTTCCACAAATTGACACAACACAAACTGTTCAAAAAACCAAGTGCTGTGTGCCAAATGCCACTTTGGGGGCGACACAAAAACAGCAGGTTGCACCGAATAATCTTCTGTTTTTAAAGATTTGCAAATGGTTTCAAAACGATTTCTGGTAGTTATAAAGTTTTCTTTTAAATTCATTTAGATTAGATGATTCACTTTGTCCATGTCAACGGTTTTTTTAAATTGTTTTATTAAAAGTTTCAATTTCGGATTAATAAATTCCTCACAAAATGGCTTTGTCGGATTTTTATAATAATAATTGCGTATCTGTTCGCGAGAAGCCTTGAATTTTATAAATGGCAACACTTTCGTAATTAATTTTTGGTTAAAATCTTTGTTTAAATCCGTTAAAACAATATTGACTTCCTCGTGTTGTTCCTCAGAAAAAACATAAACCGCCGACCGATATTTTGTCCGCATAGAATGGTCTGAGGTACTTTTATGCGTATGTAAATGTATTTCAATCAGTGTTTTTAGATTAATGCAATCGGAATTAAAATTAACGATAACGGCTTCAGAAAACGATTCGTTTTTCCCATTAGAAGCTACATAACCCTGCTCAACACTTTTAACCCCTTTTAGCGATTGAAAAATAGCTTCGGTACACCAATGGCAGCCACCGCCAAATGCTATTTGTGCGTACTTCATTTTTCTGAATTTACGATCAATGTGCCGAATTAATCAAATAGCTTAAAGTTATTTATTTGAGCACTGGTGTTTCTCCCTGTGCCAATTTTAAGCGTGTCCAAACATTCATGTTAATTACAATAGCTGCTATTTCAGCTATTTCCACTTCAGTATAATATTTTGTCATACTATCATGAAATTTCTGGAAATTTTTATGTGTACCTTTTGTTAGAACATCACAATATTTTAAAGCTACCTTTTCTTTTTGGGTATAAAGTTCACTGTTCCACCACGAAGAAATATTATCGGTTTTAGCTTCGGAAATCCCAATTTCCCGAGCCGTTTTTGCATGTAAAATAATACAATAGGCACACTCGTTGTTTTGTGCAACTCTTAAACGCAATAACTGTGCTAATTTTTTATCCGTTTGCAAATCGGCGGTATAACCAAAGGCAACCGCCATTTGTTTTGCCAATTCTAAAAACGGTGTAATTGCAGGATTAAATCTTGTATTGACATAAGTTACTTTACTCATAATTATATTTGCTATGTTGATTAATGAAAATTAAATGAAAGATTCCTGAAACCTCTCGAAATGGCAGGTATATCCATTGGGATGTTTAACCAGATAATCTTGGTGTTCAGGTTCTGCTGCCCAAAATTTACCAAACGGCTCTAATGTAGTTACTACTTCACTTTCCCATTTGTTGGAATCATTAACTAATTTAATGACTTCCTCTGAAACTGTTTTTTCTTCTTCATTTTGAAAAAAGATGGCCGAACGGTAACTGGATCCCATATCATTTCCTTGTTGATTTACCGTAGTGGGATTGTGAATTCTGAAGAAATAATCTAAAATATCCTTAAAACTAGTTTTATTGGGGTCATATGTTAATTCGATACCTTCGGCATGTCCCGGATGGTTTCTGTAAGTGGGATTGTCATTTTCCCCACCTAAATAACCAACTTCAGTATCAATTATTCCTGGTCTATCCCTAAATAAATCTTCCATTCCCCAAAAACAGCCTCCGGCTATATATGCTTTTTTATAATTGCTCATTATTTTTAACTTTTTATAATTTATAATACTTCAATTTTCTCAAAGGTTTTTCTAATAACATTTTAATAATACCTTATTTATTGAGAATAAGATCGAAAAAAAATTGAAAACAAAGTGATACTAACCAATCAATTTCTTTGATATTCTAGAACTGGCAATCAATGCAGCTAAATATCCCAAGGCTAGGATGGTGAAAAACACAATCAGCACATTAAATAACGTGAATTTTACTGGATATGCCAGTGACTGGTTTATCATTATAATACCAAATTGGTTTTGTAGCAGTACAAAAGTAATTGCCAAAATCAACCCTAACAGCAATCCGAAAAAAGACAATAAGAACCCTTGATAAATAAATATTTTCTTGATTTCTTTGAGACTTGCCCCCAAACTAAATAAGGTTTTTAAATTTTCACGTTTGTCCAAAATCATCATTACGATGGCTCCAATAACATTAAACAGAGCAATTATTAGAATTAAGGTAAAAATTAAATAAGAAACCAAATTTTCAGTATTTAACATTTTATGAAAAACAGCATTGAGCTGTTCTCTAGTTTCTATTTTAAAATCACTACCCAATTTTTCACCTAAAATTTCTATAACCTGATTTCTATTTGCATTTTCAGCTAATTTTAATTCCAATGCTGAAATCTGATTTGGTTTATAATCCAATAAACTTTGTACTATTTCCAAATGGGCGAATACATATTTTTTATCTAATTCTTCCGTTAACCTAAAAATTCCGACAGGCTGAAAATTAAGACTGTTAAATGCCGTTTTAGGATTGCTAATATAGCCCTTGCCAGGTTTAGGTACGGAAACTTTTAACGACTCGTTAAAATCATAAGTTCCTAGTGATAGTATGGCGGAAATACCATTGCCAATCACAGCGGTATTTATCATTTCTTTCTCCAACCAATCTCCCACATATAGTGCTGTATCAATATTATTTACCGACAAATAATTATCGTCAACACCTTTAATACTGGCAATATGAGACTTTTCATTGTAACTGAAAAAAGCCCTTTCTTCAACAACCTTAGTGTAATCGGCAATACTTTTATCTTCTAAAATTGAAGCAATTGAATCATAAAAAAAGAACGATTTACCTTTTGTAGCACTTATTTTTAGATCTGGGTCGGAAACCCTTATAAAATCTAAACTAAAATCTTTTAAACCAGAAAAAACCGACAAGACAATAAACAGTGCCATTGTACCCACTACTACACCTGTAGCGGCGATTATTGTAATAATATTTATGGCATTATTACTGCTTTTAGAAAACAAATACCGTTTAGCTATGTATAAAGGAAATTGCAATTTACCGTTTTTGTCTTTTTGATAAAATATCTGGGTTTTTTATAGGGTTTTCCGCATCTCCCTTTAATAATTTATCTATCCCTTCAATATAATCTAAAGAATCGTCTATGTAAAAAGTAAGTTCAGGCATACGGCGTAATTGATTTTTAGTCCGCTGGGCCAGTTCATGTCTAATTAAAGGTGCGTTTGATGTTATTCCTTCAATTAGTTCTGCACCTTTATTAGTAGGAAAAATGCTTAAATACACCTTGGCATCAGACAAATCTGAAGTAACGTTTACTTTAGTGACCGATATTATTACCCCCTTCATTCCGTCTTGTGCGGCATGTTGTAGCACATCAACCAAATCTTTCTGTAAAACACTGGCTATTTTTTTCTGTCTATTTGTTTCCATTATGCAAAAATAGGGTATAAAACCGAACTTTTTATTTTAGCATATATTTTAATGATAATATTGTTTATTTTTGGGAAAAGGATTAGTTCAGAAACTGAAGATTCAATTAACAAAATTCAAACAATAATTTCCATTATAACCGAAAAAAAGACCACAAAGCATGAAAAAAATTGAACATATAGGCATTGCGGTTAAAGATTTGGACACTTCCAATACCTTGTTTGAAAAACTAATAGGAAAACCAGCTTATAAGCTAGAAGAAGTAGCTTCAGAAGGTGTTATTACTTCATTTTTCAAGTCTGGCCCCAATAAAATTGAATTGTTGGCCGCGACAAGCCCTGACAGTCCAATTGCAAAATTTTTAGCAAAAAAAGGCGAGGGAATCCATCATATTGCTTTTGCCGTTGACGATATTAAAAATGAGATAAAAAGGTTAAAAGAAGAAGGTTTTATTGTATTGAACGACAAGCCAAAGAAAGGTGCGGACAACAAATTAGTAGCTTTTTTACACCCTAAAAGCAGTAATGGGGTTTTAATTGAATTGTGTCAAGAAATTAAGAAGAAATAAGTATATTGCGAAGCAAAATTTAATGCCTCACCCAGAACTTTAAAAAAAGTTCTGACCTCTCCCAAAGAGAGGTAAATAGGAAACCCGAGGCTTTGCCATCATCGGGAAATTTAATTACATTATCAATGAGCACTTCTTTTGAAAAATATCAAAAAAGACGGTTAAAATCGTCATATTTTTCTGTAATTCTAAGCATTGCCTTCGTTTTATTTCTATTAGGATTATTTGGGCTATTAGTGCTAAATACCAAAAAAATTTCCGATTATTTTAAGGAACAATCTTCCATTACAATTTTTCTTAAAGATGCTGCAGACAAGCAAGAGGTTAAAAACCTTCAGACAATTTTAGAAAGCGAGCCTTATACAAAATCCATCGTCTATATTTCCAAAGAAGAAGCGGCAAAAATAGCGACCGAAGAAAACGGTGAAGATTTTATGGAATTTTTAGGCTACAATCCTTTAAAAAACGCCATAGATTTATACGTAAAAGCAGATTTTGTTTCGCCCGAAAAAATGGAAGAAATTGAAAAATCACTGATAAAAAATAATATTGTCCACGAAGTTTCTTATGACAAACCTTTAATCGGTTTATTGACAAAAAACATAAAACGTATCAGCCTTTGGGTACTTATATTCAGTAGTGTTTTTGTATTAATAGCAATGCTTTTAATTAATAATTCTATTCGTTTGTCCGTGTATTCCAAAAGGTTTACCATTAAAACCATGCAATTAGTTGGTGCAACAAAACGTTTTATTAGAAAACCATTTGTTTGGAGCAGTATAAAACTGGGTGCATTAGGTGCACTGGTAGCATTAATAGCTTTGGCAGTTGCCATGTATTATTTGAATATGAATTTTCCAGAATTCGGGTTTTTAGAAAATACTGAATTGTTAGCTATCTTATTTGGTGGTATTTTTCTCTTAGGAATTATCATTTCATGGATAAGTGCATTTTTTGCCACACAACGTTTTTTAAATTTACGAACAGATCAGTTATATTATTAAATAAGATGAGTAAAAAAGAAGCCCCTAAAAAACAGAACAACGAATTCCTTTTTGGCAAAAAGAATTATATGATTATGCTCATTGGCCTCATCGTAATTGCTTTGGGCTTTATTTTGATGGCCGGTGGCGGTAGCGATGATCCCGCGGTTTTTAACGAAGAAATCTACAATTTCCAAAGAATTAGATTAGCTCCTACCCTTGTTATAATTGGTTTAGCCATTGAAATTTATGCCATTTTGGCAAATCCGAATAAATAATAATGAGTTATTTAGAAGCTATTATCTTAGGCCTTATTCAAGGCTTAACTGAATTTTTACCCGTATCTTCAAGTGGACATTTAGAACTCGCAAAAGCCTTGTTCGGTGATAATTCATTGCCGGAAGAAAGCCTAACTTTTACCGTAATTTTACATTTTGCCACAGCATTAAGTACAATAATCATTTTTAGAAAAGAAGTATTTCAAATTATTAAAGGATTGTTCCAATTCAAATGGAACGATGAAATGATTTTCTCTCTAAAAATTATCCTATCGATGGTTCCAGCTGTTATTGTAGGACTGCTATTTGAGGAGCAGCTAGAATCCTTTTTTGGCGGTAAAATCCTGTTAGTGGGCTGTATGCTATTAGTTACCGCTTTATTATTATTGCTTGCTGATAAAGCAAAAAATACAACAAAAAATGTTTCGTTCCCAAATGCTTTAATTATTGGAATTTCTCAGGCAATAGCAATGTTACCTGGAATTTCAAGATCTGGTGCTACTATATCCACTTCGGTATTATTAGGTGTTGACCGTACCAAAGCCGCACGTTTTTCTTTTTTAATGGTTGTTCCTTTAATTTTCGGAAAAGTAGCGAAAGATATAATGGGTGGTAATGTAAATTTTGAAAGTGCTCAGTTTGGGCAAATGGCAGTTGGTTTTACCGCCGCTTTTATTGCAGGATTGTTTGCCTGTACTTGGATGATATCATTGGTTAAAAAAAGTAAATTATCTTATTTTGCCATTTATTGTGCTATTGTTGGGCTAATAGCCATTGGTTACGTTTTATTCTACAAATAATGACTGCCGAAGACTATAAAAACGGACAAGTTTTACTGATTGACAAACCTTTAAAATGGACTTCATTTCAGGTTGTAAATAAGCTGCGTTGGGCAATAAAACAAAAATTTAATCTTAAAAAAATAAAAGTTGGTCATGCCGGAACATTGGATCCACTTGCAACTGGGTTACTAATTCTCTGTACAGGAAAATTCACCAAGAAAATTGACGAATTTCAAGCTCAAATAAAAGAATATACAGGTACATTTACGGTTGGTGCCACTACCCCATCTTATGATTTGGAAACTGAAATTAACCAACATTTTGAAACCAGTCATCTTACAGAAAAAATTATCTATAATACTACAAAACAATTTATTGGTAATATACAGCAAAAACCACCTATTTTTTCCGCTTTAAAAAAAGATGGGAAGCGATTGTATGATTTGGCCAGAGCCGGTGAGACAAC
Source organism: Aureibaculum koreense (assembly GCF_034296135.1). Lineage (NCBI taxonomy): Bacteria > Pseudomonadati > Bacteroidota > Flavobacteriia > Flavobacteriales > Flavobacteriaceae > Aureibaculum > Aureibaculum koreense. The sequence goes on along the minus strand of NZ_JAXKVV010000005.1, from coordinate 166,195 downwards.
AGAAATAAAATTACGCAACGTCAACATTTCAGAATTTGAAATCACAAAAATAAACCTTCCAGAAATCGAATTTAGAGTAATTTGCAGTAAAGGAACTTACATCCGTTCCTTGGCGTATGATTTTGGGAAAGCATTGGATTCCGGTGCACATTTATCATCACTAAGACGTACAAAAATCGGCAAATTTGATGTTAAAAATGCTGCAAGTATTGATGTCTTTTTAAGTGAATTGAATACTACAATTAATTGATTGCACAAATTTGTGATATTAGTTAAGCACAATTAAGATTTAATAGCTTTAGTAAATCATCTTCAATATTTTGTCCTTTATCGGTATTGTACCAAACTTGTAAACGCTCTTTAAAATCAGCGTCAAGTACACCATACTTTTCTTTTTGTTCGGCTACCATTTTTGTAGCTTCACTTGGTCTTGGACCCCACGAATTTACAACTTTATTTGTTTCGGTTTCTAACAGAATTAGTTTAGGAATTGACATACTCCCATTTGTTAAAAACAGATTCATCAGTGCTTCGTTTTCATCACGCAAAACAATTTTTAAATCAATATTTTCTGAAGATTCCGCAACTTTATTGATTATAGGCAATACCTGTGCGGCATCACCGCACCAGCCTTCTGAAATTACTAAAAACGTGTATTTTTTGATTAAATTTTGAGTGCAAGAAGTTGTTTTATCTGATAAGGTAAAGGTTTTATCCAACCTTTTCATTCTGCTATTGTTCAACTTACTGTAATGTAATAAATCTTCAGATTGATTTGGCCCAGTGGATTTTCCCTCTTTTAAAAGACCTGTGACTAAGTTCCTATATTCTTGATACGAAATTGCTTTTTCTAAGCTGTTTTTTATAATGTTTTCCAAATGATTTATTTTAAACTGTAAAACTATGGCATCCTTAGTCTTTAGAATCTTAGAAACATTACATAAACACGCAATATTTATTTTGAATTGTACATAGATTTTAAATTACCCAACATCACCTGCGTAATTTTTTCTAAATCAAAATTGGGTTTCCAGTTCCAATCTTTTTGGGCTTGGCTGTCATCTATACTTTGCGGCCAACTATCGGCAATTTGCTGTCTAAAATCGGGCGAATAGGTTATTTTAAAATCGGGAATATGTTTTCGTATGGATTCAGTTATTTCTTTGGGCGTAAAATCAGTTGCAGAAATATTATACGCAGCAAAATTTTCTAGTGTATCAGCTCCCATCAAGCCAATGGTTGCATCAATAGCATCATCCATGTACATCATGGGCAATCTGGTGTTTTCGGACAAAAAACAGTCATAAGTACCATCTTCCAGGGCTTTATGGTAAATTTCTACCGCGTAATCCGTTGTACCACCACCTGGAGGGGTTTTCCAACTGATAATACCAGGATAGCGTACACTCCTTACATCTATACCGTATTTTGCTTTATAATAGGCACACCAGCGTTCTCCTGCCAATTTACTTATTCCGTAAACCGTAGAGGGTTCAGTAACAGTTACTTGTGGTGTATTTATGTTGGGTGTACTTTTACCGAAAACTGCAATAGAACTCGGCCAAAAAACTTTTTTTAGGTATCCTTCTTGAGCTAATTCTAGTACATATAATAAGCTGTTCATGTTTAAATCCCATGCCCTATGAGGATATTTCTCAGCAACAACCGATACCATGGCCGCCATTAAATAAACTTCTGAAACATTGTGCTTTTTAATAATATTTAAAATAGACCCTTTATAAGTGGCATCTAATATTTCAAAAATACCGTTTTGCATCAATTCGTTCGAGCCTTCTTTAATATCTGAAGCAATTATCTTGTCATTGCCGTAAATATCTCTTAGTTTCATGGTAAGTTCAGTACCTATTTGACCACAGGCACCAATGACCAGTATTGCAGAATCACTCATTTATCTAAATTTAAAAGATTACAAACTTAATAAAATTATAATCCCTAATTTAACCTAAAGGTTACTAATTTATTTAACTTTGCCTAAAGCCATTTTGGATTATAGCTTATGGGTTATTTAAAACTTTTCTGCATTTTAATTTTTGTCGTGTCAATTGCATCTTGCAAAAACAATGAAAATAATGTTGTGGATCAAAATGTTGTACAGTTAGATTCAATTATCGATACTGATAAAAAAATAATAAGAGCCATAGGTGAAACGCTGACACCTGAATCAAAAGAAAAGGTTGAAGATTGGAAAGAATACCAACAATTAGATGATTTTTTAGATAATTTTTATAGTAGTTCGCCAAATGAGGCATTAAATCTTTCAAAAGAATTAGCTAACACTACAAAACAACTTAAAGATTCCATAAAAATTGATAGGTTTAAACAAGCAGATGTTAGTATTAGAATTAATGTAATTCACAATTATGCTTTGCGTTTGGCCGACATGGCAACCATACCAAGCATAAAAGTAGAAGAAGTACAAGAAGAAACGCAAAACATTTTAGATGCTTTTTCTGCTTTAAACTCTAAAATAAACAATTTGACAAAACAAGAAAAATTGGAAGAAGAGTTGAAAAACTTTACCGCACCAATTCAAATTGGCGGTGATCAGGTTATTAAGCCCGATTCAATTCCCGAGCAACAACCTATTTAGAAAATTTAATGAAATAAGATTTTTACCAACTTACTAATTACCTCCAACATTAACATTTTTAAATAAAACGGAATAATTTTACTAAATTTGATGAATTACATTAATTCAAATTCTCCTATATGTTTAAAAAATTACTTCCCGTTATATTTTTATTGTTCACGATTAATCCTGTATTTACGCAAGAATTACCTTTAGATGTAAATAACCCTAACGGCATTCTTAAAAGTAAAAGTGCTGACAATACTTTTGAAAATACCGTAAATCTTTATGAAAATTATTTCTCATCTAAAGATATAGCCAAAAAAGGTAGCGGTTATAAACCTTTTAAAAGATGGGAATATCATTGGAGTCGTTATCTTCAAACGGATGGAACCATTGCTCCTTCTAAACATTTATGGAATGCTTGGGAGCAAAAACAAGAAATGACAAAATCGGCTAAAGCGGTAAGTAATTGGTCAGCCGTTGGTCCATTTTCACAATCAAGTAACAGTGGTCAAGGAAGAATTAATGCAATTTTTGTGGACCCTAATAACGCAAATACAATTTATGTTGGTGCACCAGCTGGTGGTTTGTGGAAATCTATAGATGCTGGCGTAAACTGGACTCCCTTAACTGATGACCTACCTCAAATAGGGGTTTCTGGAATTGCCGTAGACCCCAATAACTCTAATATAATTTATATATCAACAGGTGATGATGATGCTGGAGATTCTTACTCAGTTGGTGTGTTAAAATCAACTAACGGTGGTGCAACTTGGTCTCAGACAGGCTCTTTAGGTGCTTTAAACGGGGACAATTTCTACCCTACAAGCAACGAAATTTTAATAGACCCTACCAACTCAAATATTGTTTGGGTTGCAACTGGAAATGGATTATTTAAATCGACAGATGCGGGTGCCTCATGGAGAAATACAATTCCCAAGATTCATATTAGAGATTTTAAATTAAAGCCCGGTGAACCAAATACTATTTATGCAGTATCAAGAAGCACATTTTACAGATCCACAAATGGCGGTACCGCATTTACTTCTACGGCTACTGGTTTATCAAATACTAATTCTACAGGGAGGTTAAGAGTTGAAGTAACTCCGGCAGCTGGTGCAACTGATAATGTTTATGTCTTAGCAACGGATAATAGTTATGCTTTTGTGGGTGTTTATAAATCCACCGATAGCGGTTCTAATTTCACAAAAACTGCTGAGAATGATGATATTTTTGGAAGTAGCCAAGCTTGGTTTGATTTGGCTTTTGCCGTTTCACCAACTGATGCAAATTTAATGTTTGTTGGTGTACTGGATATTTGGAGATCCTCTAATGATGGTGATAATTTTTCGAAAATTAATAACTGGAGGTTTCAGACGCCCTCTTATACCCACGCTGATATTCATTTTTTAAGATATTACAATAATATTTTATACGCTGGCACTGATGGTGGTGTATATAAATCAACCAACAATGGTAGTACTTTTACTGATCTCACTAAAAATTTAGCCATTAGTCAATTTTACAAACTCTCTGTATCCAAACAAACTTCTACTAAAATGTCCGGTGGTCTACAAGATAATGGTGGGTTTTCTTTAATAAATAACAACTGGCACAATTTTCATGGTGGTGATGGTATGGATTCTGCTGCTGATCCAAATAATGAAAATACTTTTTATGGCTTTACTCAATATGGTGGTGTCTTAACTAAAACTACCGATGGTGGTTTAAGCAGCACAGCCATTGCATTTGCTCCAGCTTCAGAGACTGGTACTAATGATAGTGGTGGAAATTGGGTTACTCCTCTGGTAATTAATAAGGCTGGAGAAATTTATGCAGGTTATAGACAATTGTATCAATTGATAAACAACGGCTGGGTTCAAGTTTCTAATCACAGTTTTGGATCAGATCTTGATGCTATTGAAATAGACCCGAGTAATAGTAATAATATATTAGTTTCCAGAGGTAATACAATTTATATAAGTAATAATAAGGGTAAAACCTTTACAACACGTAACTCATCACAAACTGGTATATCGGGTATAAATATTAGCTCAATAGAATTTCATCATTCTAATAGTAATATTGTTTGGATAACAACTACTGGAGTCAGTAATGCTTTTGGCCCAAGTAGTGGGCATACCGGTGGCGGCGTTTATAAATCTACAGATGGTGGTTTAACATTTACCGATATCTCTACAGGATTACCAAACGAATCTAAATTTGTAGTTAGGCACCATCCTTTTACAACAAACAATTCAATTTATGTGGGTACGGCCTTAGGCGTGTATCATTTAAATGATGACCTAACATCGTGGGAAGTTTTTTCTACCAATTTACCCAATGTTGCCGTACCAGATATTGAAATTAACCCATACGATGCTAAAATTACTGCCGCTACTTATGGCAGAAGTGTATGGCAATCTAGTATTCCTACAATTACGTTACCTGCTAATGAAGTGGAATTGACGCAAATAAGTTCACCTAACAATAATGTTACATGTGGTCAAATAACACCCAAATTATTAATTACTAATAACGGGCAAAATACTTTGACTTCTTTTACTGTAAATTATAATGTTGATGGTGATGCTAACCAAACGTTTAATTGGACAGGTTCTATTGCTTCAAATGCAAATACCACTATAGAATTGCCAACCATTGCCGCTACTACAGAAGGCTCTCATATATTACAAACCGAAATTGTTTTAGCTGATGACGCAAACATATTTAACAATTCAGCAACAACAACCTTTAGCACTAATACAACAGCACAAGGTCAAGAAATTAATACTTTTAACGATGCGAATACGGATAAATGGATAGTTTCAGATAATAATCTATGGGAAATTGGAACACCGACTACATCTTTATTAAATAACAAAGTTGCTTCAGGCTATATAACAAACCCGTCAGGAAATTATCCCGATCAAACTACAAGTTATTTGACTTCTCCTTGTTATGATTTATCACGTTTGGAAAATCCTGTTTTAAAATTTAAAATGGTATTTGACCTTGAAGAAAATTGGGACGTGGTTTACGTAGAATATTCTACCAACCAAGGAGCTGATTGGCAAGTGTTGGGAACAGCTAATGACCCAAATTGGTATAATAGCAACAGAACAAATGCTTCTTCTGGAGCTGCTGACGACTGTCAAAATTGCCCTGGAGCCCAATGGACGGGCACTGATACTACGTTAAAAGAATACAGCTATAGTTTATCAGCCTTGAACGGAGAATCTAACGTAATTTTTAGATTTGCTTTTGTTTCCGACCCCGCAGTCAATAATGAAGGAGTGGTGATTGATGATTTTGTTATTGACGCCACAGCTATTTTAGCCGTTGACGATTTTGAAGAAGGGGAATTTTTAATTTATCCAAATCCATCTACATCAACTTTTAATATTAAAAGAAAAAATACAGCTGGACAAAATATGAATATCAACATTTTTGATGTTACCGGAAAATTAATTAAACAAAAAACCAATATTGCTGATGGAAACTATCAACTGAAAATGAACGGAGTTGCCAAAGGTATTTATTTTCTAAAAATAAATATTGACAATAAAAATATGGTCAAAAAACTAATATTACAGTGATACCTTTTAAAATTTTGTTAAAGAAGCCGTCCAATTATTGACGGCTTTTTTTATTTTTTTAAATTGCCCTTTTTTTTGATATGACATTGAATTTAAAAGAAATTGATAGCGTTAAAACGTTATCAAAAAAGGATTTTATAAAATATTATTATAAACCTCAAAAACCTGTTGTTGTTACACAAGGAATAAACGATTGGCCAGCATACACCAAATGGAACTTAGACTATATACGAGAAAAGGCAGGCAACAAAATAGTTCCACTTTATGACGATAGACCCGTAAATTATAAAGATGCTTTCAACGAACCTCACAAAAGGATGAAGATGAAAGATTATATTGACCTGTTAAAAGCTGAGCCTACAAAATATAGGATTTTTTTATGGAACATTTTAAAAGAAGTACCTGAACTTCAAAACGATTTCTCTTATCCCGACTTTGGTTTGCGTTTACTTAAAAGTTTACCCATGCTTTTTTTTGGAGGCAAAGATTCCTATACTTTTATGCACTACGATATTGATTTGGCAAATATTCTTCATTATCATTTTGAAGGTAAAAAGAAATGTATATTGTTTCCACAATCCGAGAGCAAATACCTATATAAAATACCAAGTTCCCTTATCACCAGAGAGGATATAAATTTTTCCGATCCTGATTTGGAAAAATGGCCTGTTTTGAAAAAGGCTAAGGGCTTTGTAACGGAATTGGAACATGGAAACATGCTCTATATTCCCGAAGGTTATTGGCACTATATGCAATACATAACACCTGGATTTTCTATGAGTCTAAGGGCCTTAGCAAGGAAACCGTTGCATTTGGGCAAAGCGATTTACAACATTATAATTATGAGAAGTTACGATAATACAATGCGGAAATTAAAAGGACAGCAATGGATCGATTGGAAAAACGAACAAGCTATTACAAGAACGAACAGGTATTTATAATAAAAAATTTCTTGAAACCGGCTATCCTCAAGGCAAAGCCATCGGTGTATTTCGCTAGTTTCATTTTGGCTTGAGACTAAAAATCGAAATTTTCTATTTTACCTCACCCAGAACTGCCGAAACTAGTATCAGTTCTGACCTCTCCTAAGCCCGACTGCCGGACGGGTGGGGAGAGGTAAATCAGAAACCTCGTGGCGGAGCCATCGAGGAATCTTTTTGATTTAAACCCATATTTTCAATTACTTATAATATATTTGCAACCGCCATTTAAAATGTCCTAACCAATGAAAAAAACAATTCTACTACTGGCCTTATTAGGTACATTATATGCAAATGCACAAGCGTTTTACGGAAAAGATGACAGTAAATTTCAAGTAGGTGTTAATTTTCAGCACAACGCAACTTCAATAAATGTGGCTTATGATTATGGTTTGGGCGAAAATTTTTCAATCGGTGTAACTTCGTCTTACGCCTTAGGTGTACCCGAAATATTAGACGCAAAATTCGACGACCGTTTCGATTTAAAAGGAAGATTTAATGCCAATATCGGTTCTGTATTGAATATTGATGAAAATTTCGATTTTTACCCAGGTTTGAATTTTAGCATAAAGAATTTCGGTGGGCATGCAGGAGCCCGTTATTTTTTTAGTGATGGTTTTGGTGTCTTTTCTGAAATTAATTTCCCCATTGCAAAATACAATTCTGGTGAATTGACCGATGCGGAAAAATTACACAACCAATTTACATTTAGTATTGGCACGGTATTTAATTTGAACTGATTTTTTAAGAAATCAATTCTCTTACTTTATCATAAACTAAATTTGTCTCCCAGCCTCTATACAATAAATAATCAATCAACTTTTTTTTCTTTTTTTGAATGTTTTTTTCGGTTATTTGAGTAAGTTTTTTCTCTGCTAACTGATTAAACGTGTTATAGTATTCTTTTTCATCAATTTCCTTAAGTGCTTGGTTTATGTTGTAATTTGTAATTTTTCTATACTTTAACTCTCTAACAATCCTAACTTTTCCCCATTTTTTAATATTGAACTTGCCCCTTGCATATGCTTTCGAAAAACGCTCTTCATTTAAAAAATCATGCTGTAGCAGATGTAATATAATTGTTTCCTTTTCTTTAAGTGACAAATGCATTTCGTATAATTTCCTTTCAACCTCAACATGACAACGTTCTTGATAAGCACAATAATTTTCCAGTTTCCTTTTGGCCTCATCAAGCGAATAATTTTTTTTATTGATCATAACTTATTGCGAATCAATTAATACTACATGGGAAAATACTGCGTTAAGTTGTTATAATAATGTGGAAATTATTTATAACTAGATTTTTTAGGGCTTAATCCATTAACAAGCCAATATAATATTTTATTACGAAAGCCCAATATGGGCATTTAAATAAAATGCATAACAACGACCTTGTTTATTTAAAACAATGTCTGATTATAGACTAAAAAATCGGTAAAACTTTTGAAGATGAACCGTAAAGTAGCAGTATTGTTAGGCATATTATTGTTAAATGTTAATGCGTATACTCAAATATTACAAGAGGGTTTTGAAAACCCTTTAACAGGATGGACCCAATATCAAGTTACTGGTAGTATTCCTTTCAGCAGAACTACTGCACAAGCTAATACAGGTAGTTATTCAGAATTTACATATACACCAAATGCAATTGGTTTTTTTGGAACAACCAACAATCAAGTTTGGTTAATTTCACCTAGTTTAAATTTATCATCAGCGGAAGATATTGAATTATCTTATTTTCAAAGGAATAGAACCCGTCCTGGCTCAGCACCGTTAAACCCAACACAACAAGTATTGTATTCAACAAATTATAGCGGTTCTGGAAACCCAAATGCCGCCACTTGGACGGTTATTAATTCTGCAAATGCTACTAATAGCTGGACTAAAACAACCATTTCAGGTCAAATTCCAACAAATTCAAATGTTTATATTGCTTTTAGATACGTGGGCGATAGTTTTAACTTTTTTATCCCATTTACGGATAGGGAATGGTATATAGATAATATTGAAATTTTAAGTTTACCGTGTTCATATACAACTACATGGAATGGTTCATCATGGAGCAATGGAGTACCAAATGCCAATACATCTGCAATTATAAATGGTAATTACAATACAAATACCAATGGCAGTTTTGAAAGCTGTAACTTAACCGTAAATTCAGGAAGAACAGTTAATATAAGACCCAATACCCATATTACGGTAAATAATAATTTAACGGTAAACGGAACAGTACAGGTTAGAAATAGAGGTTCGTTACTGATGACGGATGATGATGCCCAAATATCGGTTAACGGTACGTTTAGAGTTCATAAAACCACAACAACGTTAAATGATAATAATGATTATACCTATTGGTCATCGCCAGTAGAAAATATAAATATTTCCTCTGTTTTTGCATCACCAAATTATAATCAAGGCCGTCTTTACTATTGGGATCAATCAGCAGTTAACGCCATTCCCTATGGAGGAAGTGAAGCATTAGGTGAATGGATACCCGCTGCGGGACTAACCATGCAGGCCGGTAAAGGTTACATTTCGCAAGGGCCAACAACGGGTACTTATCCCTTAAACGCAAGGGTTAGGTTTACTGGAAAACCCAATAATGGTGAAATTGAACTTACAGGAAATTCAGCGGTATATAACCCTGGCAACCCGAATGATGATTTGAATTTAGTAGGCAATCCTTACCCTTCAGCTATAGATGCAGATGAGTTTATTAGTCAAAATAGTACTGATATAAGTGGTACGCTTTGGTTTTGGACACATACTACACCTAATAACGGAAGTACGTCAGGCGAACAATATACAAACGACGATTATGCTGCCTATAACCTAACAGGAGGCACGTCGTCGGCTCCTTCAGCTGGGGCAAATGGGGTTACGCCAAATCAGTTTATAGCATCTGGTCAGGGTTTTATGGTAGAAACACTTCCTACCGTAAGTTCTATAAAATTTAATAATTCCATGCGAGTTGAAAACAACAACAATCAATTTTTTAGAGGTATAGATACTAAAAAATCGGCTCCTTTAGAAAAGGATAGAATATGGTTAAATGTAGAAAGTAATAATGGCGGAGCGTTCAGTCAAATTTTAGTTGGTTTTTTTGAAAACGCAACCGACGGAGTTGACCAAGGTTATGATGGAAAGAAAATCTCTGAAGGTTGGATTAATTTGTACTCAGCAATTGATTCTCTAAAGTATGCTATTCAAGGTTTAAGCAGTTTTAGTTCTGATAAAAAAGTAGCATTGGGCTTTCAAACGTATATTGATGATCCTTCTATATTATATAGTATTAGTATCGATAAATTTGAAGGGCAATTAAAAAATAGCGACATTTTTTTAGTTGATAATGTTTTAAATATTACTCACGATTTAAAACAGGGAAATTATAATTTTACCGTAGCAGAAGCAGGTAATTATCCTAACCGTTTTACATTACAGTTTACACAAGCTACCTTAACCACTGAAGATATAAAAACCAATAACCAATTTTCAGTTATTAATAATGAAAACGCTGTAAATATAAAAGCTAATAACACAATTGATTTTGTAAAAATATATGATATTACTGGTAGGCTATTAATTGAAAAAAATGTCAATAATAGTGATGTAAACATAAATACACAATCATTGATAAAAGGTTCAGTTTTAATAGTAAATACTTTTTTTGAAGATAATAGCTCATTATCTAAAAAGATAATTTTGACAAAATAAAAGCAAAAAAAAACCTATAGTATGGATGTTGCATTGCAACATTACCACAACCATAGGTTTTTTATGATATAATACTACCTTATTTTATCTCATTACCATCTTTATCGAAAAAATGATATTCAAGATATTGGTAAGCATCTCTTGGTATAACTTTGATCCACTTTTTATATTTAAAAAACCATTTTTGTTGAATTGAGGGCATCCCCTTTTTAAGATAAGATTCTACAAAAGAATGTGCATGAAGCGTCAGTCCTTTTTTAGATTTACCTATAATCCTTTCCAAATGATTTTCAATTTTATCTACCAAAACGATGGGAGCCTCAACCTCGCCATTTACGTTTGGATTTTCTTCTTGCGTTTTAATGACCATTTCTGGTCTTACACGTTGTCTGGTAATTTGTACCAGACCAAATTTACTCGGTGGCAAAATTTTGTGTTTTGTTCTGTTAGATTTCATCTCATTTTTTAGATGATCAAACAATTTTTGTCTATGACTTGCGGTGTGCATGTCTATAAAATCTACCACAATAATTCCGCCCATATCACGCAATTGTAACTGACGTGCTATTTCCGATGCTGCAATTAAATTTACTTCTAATGCCGTATCGGCCTGTGAATTTGCTTTATTTGAACGATTACCGCTATTTACGTCAATTACGTGTAACGCTTCGGTATGTTCTATTACTAAATATGCTCCTTTTGGCATTGACACTGTCTTACCAAATGCTGTTTTAATTTGTTTCTCTATACCGTATTTTTCAAAAATCGGCAACTTTGATCTGTAAAGTTTAACTATTGAAACTTTTTTAGGAGCAATTACTTCTAAATATTCCTTGAGCTCTTCGTATAACTGAGCATCGTCTGTTACAATACTTGTAAATGAGTCATCAAAAATATCCCTAAGAATAGAAGAAGCCCTGTTTAATTCAGATAGCACTTTTGCCGGAGCTTGAGCCCTTGGCAATTGTTTGCTTAAGTTTACCCAGCGTTGTAAAGAATTTTGCAAATCTTTATCCAGTTCGGCAACTTTGATCCCCTCGGCAACCGTTCTTAAAATAACGCCAAAGCCTTTGGGCTTAATACTTTTTGCAAGTCGTTTCAACCTTGCTTTTTCCTTATTGTTCGATATCTTTTGCGACACCGAAACCCTATCGGAAAAAGGTACCAGCACCAAATATCTACCGGCAATTGAAAGTTCAGAACTTATACGAGGCCCTTTGGTTGATATTGGTTCTTTAACAACTTGTACCAATAAATTTTGACCAGCTTTTATAACTTGGTCAATAGCTCCATTCTTGTTTATGTCTTTTTCTAAATGGAAATCTTTTAAAGTGTAATCTTTTAGTTTACCCGTGCTTACCAACTTAATGTACTTAGTTAAAGATAACAATTGCGGTCCTAAATCATGATAGTGTAAAAAGGCATCTTTTTCACTGCCTACATTTACAAAAGCTGCATTTAAGCCTGACAACGTTTTTTTAATTTTGGCTAAAAATATATCGCCTACATGAAAATTGTTGTCGTTTGTTTCTTTGTGTAACTCATTAAGTCTGCCATTTTTTAATAAGGCAAAATCTATATCAGAGGAAGTTGATCTAATAATTAATTCTGTTTTCACTCTGTATAAGTTTTGTATCCGCACCACAATGGTACAGAAGGATTAAAAAAATGTTTACGAGTTAAATAACCCGATGAAATTTGTTTTTGCAAATTTCTTTTTCAAAGAACGATTTGTGCTAACAAAAGAAAAAATAGCTTAAGCTATTTTTTCTTTTTATGCCTATTTTGTCTACTTCTTTTTTTACGCTTGTGAGTAGATATTTTACTGCGTTTTCTTTTTTTACCACTTGGCATAATCTATATCTGTTTTTATTGTGAATACTTATTTTACCGGTACATTCTTTTTTACACCCTCTACAAAAACTTTAGCTGGTTTAAAAGATGGAATGTTATGTGCCGGAATTTTGATTGTGGTATTTTTAGAAATATTTCTTCCGGTTTTTTCGGCTCTAGTTTTAATAATAAAGCTTCCGAAACCTCTTAAATAAACATTTTCGTCATTTTCAAGCGAATCTTTTACTTCTTTCATAAAGTCTTCGACCACTCTTAATACATCAACCTTTTCAATACCAGATTTTTCCGAAATACTGGCTACAATCTCTGCTTTTGTCATGCTAAATTTATTTTATTATTGTTATAAGTGTATTTTTTAGGGTCGCAAAGATAAAACAATAAATCAATTTTAACTAGCCAATCTGTTAAAATTTAACGAGATAAAACCTTAATTTTGCGTGTTTTAATGATGAGCTGCTTCAAACTATGGATTTTTCTAAGGTATTAATTAACTGGTATTTACAAAATAAGCGAGACCTACCTTGGCGTAAAACCGAAGATCCGTATTGTATATGGCTATCTGAAATTATTTTACAACAGACCCGAGTTAACCAAGGTTTAACCTATTACGAAAAATTTATTACCTCTTTTCCAACCGTTTTCCATCTCGCTAAAGCTGATGAAAAGGCAGTGCTTAACTTGTGGCAAGGTTTAGGGTATTATTCAAGGGCTAGAAATCTTCATTTCTCAGCTCGCTATATAGTTGATGAGTTAGGTGGAAAATTTCCAAACACCTATAAAGATCTTTTAAAACTTAAAGGCGTTGGTGATTATACCGCATCTGCCATTGCATCTATTTGTTATAACGAGCCATGTGCTGTTGTAGATGGTAATGTTTACCGAGTTTTAGCTCGCTATTTTGGAATTGAAACTGCTATTAACAGTACAGAAGGTGTTAAAATCTTTAAAAAACTGGCTCAAGAACTGTTGGATGACAAAGATCCAGCAACATTTAACCAGGCCATTATGGAATTTGGGGCCACACAGTGCAAACCTAAAAATCCCGATTGCTCTGTTTGTCCTTTTCAAAATTCTTGCAAAGCTTTAGCAAAGAATGAAATTAACGATTTACCTTTCAAGAATAGAAAAGTAAAAGTTAGAAACCGATTTTTTAATTATTTGGTGGTAATCGACAAAAACAATGGTATTATACTCAATCAACGTACAGGTAATGGTATTTGGAAAAACTTGTACCAATTTCCATTGATCGAAACTTCTAAAGAAATTGACATAAAAGAGTTAATAAATATTGACGAATTTCATCGAACTGTAAATGCTAACACAAGCAACATCTCGTTATTTAACGAAATTCCTATTATACATAAATTAACGCATCAACATCTATCAGTAAAATTTTGGGTGATAAATTCGGATGAAGAAATTGATAACAGCATTTCAATTAGCGATTTTGAAAAATACCCCGTACCTATACTAATTCACAAATTTGCCGACGCATACTTTTAACTTTCCAATTCTTTATTTTAAGATTGAACTGATTTAAACTTTTCGCGTTTTAGCGAAAATTAGTAATTTTTTGACCAATTGAAGGCTTTTTTGAGTTGTATAGTAGGGCTATGGAACTGAAAAAAGACAAAAAGTGGGCAAAAAAGAACAATTTTTTAGCAAATGGAAAAAGTTTAAATCAGTTCATCTATATTTTCATTATCTTTGACACACAATTCTATTATCATGGCAGGTACGTTAAATAAAGTAATGTTGATCGGAAATTTGGGGGATGAAGTTAAAATGCACTATTTTGATGGAGGCAACTCAATTGGTAGATTTCCAATTGCAACTAATGAAGTTTATACGAACAGACAAACTAGCGAGAGAGTAACCACCACAGAATGGCACAATATTGTGGTCAGAAACAAATTGGCTGAAATTTGCGAAAAATATTTGAGCAAAGGAGATAATGTGTATGTAGAAGGTCGGATTAAAACCCGTCAATGGGACGATCAGAGCGGCAATAAAAGATATACTACTGAAATTCACGCTTTGGATGTTCAATTTTTAAATACTAAAAAAGATTTAGAAAGTAGCCAATCTAAAAACGCATCATCCACCTCATCAGCTAATCAAACTTCACGGCCAAAAAGTGATGAAGCTCCAAAGGAAATTGATGACGATTTACCTTTTTAAGTTTAATTAAACCATTTAATATTGGATCCCGAACCCGCGAGTTTATTTATCTTAACAACCATTGATTGGTCATTTTCCATCGGAATAATTGCTCTTTTTTCCTTACTACTAATATCGGCATTGGTTTCCGGATCAGAGGTTGCCTTTTTTTCATTGTCAAAAACAGCTTTAAATGAAGCTGAAGATTCTAAGAAAACAGTTTTGGTTTCTGCGTTATTGGAGCGTCCAAAAAAATTACTGGCCACCATATTAATTACCAATAACTTTATCAATATTTTAATAGTATTGCTATTTGCCTATTTGGGCGATTTTTTCTTTAGTGGTATTACCAATTTAGGGATTCGGTTTTTACTAGAGGTAATTTTGGTAACCTTTTTAATTTTACTCTTTGGCGAAGTGCTGCCCAAAGTTTACGCCAACAGAAATGCCTTAAAATTTGCCTCATTGATGGTAACACCAATTAACATTTTAAGCGTGTTGCTTACCCCATTAAGCGTTCCTTTGTTAAATTTTACCAGTATTATAGAAAAAAGGCTAGGCAAAAAAAATTCGGACTTCTCGGTAGAAACACTATCTCAAGCTCTTGAACTAACTTCAGAGGAAGGTTCCTCTAAACAAGAACAGAAAATTTTACAGGGTATAGTAACTTTCGGAAATACGGAAACAGTACATGTTATGTGCCCAAGAACAGATGTTTTTGCTTTGCCCGAAAGTGACAGTTTTACCGACGTAGTTGCTAAAATCATCAAAAATGGGCACTCCAGAATTCCAGTTTACGAAGAAAATATTGACGAAATTACTGGCATTCTTTACTCTAAAGACTTATTGCCGCATCTCAATAAAAAGACATTTAACTGGAAAAAAGTAATCCGTCAACCTTTTTTTGTGCCTGAAAACAAAAAGCTAGATGATTTGTTAAGAGAATTTCAAGAAATGAAAAATCACCTAGCAATAGTAGTTGACGAATATGGTGGCACCTCGGGCATTGTAACCTTAGAAGATGTTATTGAGGAAATTGTCGGCGATATTAGCGACGAGTTTGATGATAACGATTTAAATTATTCTAAACTCGACATCAATAATTATGTGTTTGAAGGGAAAATCGCTTTAAAAGATTTTTATAAAGTGTTAAAGGTAGATGACTCTATTTTTGAAGAAAACAAAGGTGAGGCTGAAACATTGGCAGGATTTATATTGGAAATAAACGAAAAATTCCCTCAATTAAACGAGCAAATTATCTTTAATGATTATAAATTTAAGATAGAGGTATTAGACAAAAAACGTATTAAACAAATAAAAGTAACAAAACCTGATGTACAAAATGTTACCACAGATTAAAAGTATAATTCTTTTAACATTAACAATAACTATACTTACCTCATGCTCCAATGAGGAATATTTACCAAAACCAAAAGCCTTTTTGCGTTTGGCCTACAGTGATGCCAATTATAAAGCAATATCAACCGATTGCCCTTATGAATTTGAGATACCCGAGGGTGCTCAAGCCGATTTTAACGAAAGATGTTGGGTCAACATAAAATATCCAAAACTAAAAGCGTCACTAAACATTACTTACAGATCGGTAGAGAACAACCTGTCTGAATTATTGAGAGAAGCAGAAAAATTGACATATAATCATACTATAAAAGCTGACAATATCATCTCTAAAGATTATGAAAACATTAATTCCAAAAAATATGGAGCTTTGCGAGAAGTAATTGGCAACGCAGCTTCACTTTTACAATTCCACATAACTGACAGCACGAAACACTTTATTACCGGAGCATTGTATTTTGAGGCAAAACCAAATTACGATTCCATTTTGCCAGCGGTAAAACATATTGAGAAAGATATAGAACACATTATGGAAACCCTAAATTGGAACTAAAAATTTCTTAAAATTTTTAGTTTCCCCCAACCAGAATTGCAAAAATGCAATTCCGCCCCCCGAAGGGGAGGTAATTTAAACTTCGTTTAGCGAGAGCAAATAATAGTAAAAGATTTTAAAATTGACTGCAATTAAAAAATATAAATACACAAAGACAATTAGAATTTGGCTAATTATAGGTTTGGTTATGCTTATAGGTCAGGTTGTGCTTGGTGGCATTACTAGGTTAACCGGTTCTGGATTGTCAATTACTCGTTGGGATATTATTAGTGGAACAATCCCGCCGCTTAATGCTGAGCAATGGCAGGAGGCTTTTAACCTTTACAAAGAAACCCCTCAATACCGTAAAATAAACTCGCATTTTGATCTTTCCGACTTTAAATTTATTTATTTCTGGGAGTATTTTCACAGGCTTTGGGTCAGAATTTTAGGCTTTATTTTTCTTATTCCTTTTGTGATATTCATAATTAGGAAAAAAATTAATTTTTATTTAATAAAGAGATTGCTTCTTGTTGTGGTATTTGCTGCACTAACTGCTTCGGCAGGATGGATTATGGTAAAAAGTGGGTTGATAAACAGGCCTTGGGTAAATGCCTATAAACTAACATTGCACTTTATTTTAGCATTAATTAGCATTGCATTTATGGTAAAGACCATTGCAGATGTCTATAACTATAAAGATACTTCTCGCAAAAAAAATAGTCCCCTTTTGCCAATTATAATTCTAGTTACTTTCGTTCAAATGATATTTGCGGGATTAATGGCAGGCATGAAAGCAGGTTTATATTATCCAACATGGCCAGATATGAACGGGTATTTTTTACCTGAAGTATTGCAAGAAGCAGACAATTGGAAGTTAATCAACCTTACTAATTACGACACTTTCACTTTTGCCCCGGCATTGGTACAATTTACACATCGCTTATTTGCTTATTTATTAGTTGCCCTGACCGTGTATTTATTTTACAAATACAGGAAAGCCGTTTCTAGAATTTCACAATTTTGGTTAAATACAATTACACTTTTAATTTTCTTACAGCTTGTATTGGGAATAATTACTGTTTTAAATATAAAGCCGGGCATTCCTTTGGTTTATGGAGTGCTGCATCAATTGGTAGGTTTGCTTTTCTTTATTAGTTTATTCTTTTTTTACTTTTCAATGAGAAGTAAAAATAAAGTATAAAAAAAGGCTTCCGAATCGGAAGCCTTTAAATAGTGTTTTGTTTTTAAAAAATTAGCTTTTAGCTTCTTCTTTAACCTCTTCAACTTTTTCCTTAACAGCCTCTACTGCGTTATCAGCAGATTCTTTTAAGTCCTCAGCTTTAGCTTTTACTGAATCAACAGCTTCTTCAGCTGTGTCTTTTACGTCTTCAACCGCCTCTTCAGCAGATTCTTTTACGTCGTTTGCTGTCTCCTCTACTTTATCAATAGCCTCGTCAGTCTTGTCTTTTGCTTCTTTACAAGAAACAGCAATTAAACTTACTAGTACAATTGCGAATAATCCTTTAATTAATTTCATTTGTTTTAAATTTAGTTTTTTAATACGTTAACGAAACGCAAAATAACTAATTATATTTTACATGAACAAAAGTTTTTTTTCGTTTTTTTTATTCGGATTTTTTAACACCTTCCACTTTGTACAGGTCACCTCCCGCAATTTCTTCAACAATTTTAACTATCTGATTTTCAGATATTTTATTAGAGTCAAATTCAACTATTCCTGTTTTATCTTCAAAATTTACCTCGGCAAATTTAACGCCATTTGCCTTGGAAAGTTTAGATTGAATGGTTCTTGCACAACCAATTTCACATGTCATTCCGTCAATTTTTAAAGAAACCTTCTCAAAATTTGCAACTATTTTCTCAGAATCGCTATCGGATTTTTGAATAATATCAGCATTTTTTGCCCCATCCGTTTTAGAGTTTTTATCACAAGAAAATAGTACACCTATGCTAATAAGGAATATTACAGCTTTTAAAATTTTCATTATTATTTATTTTAGCGGTAAAATTAATGAAAAAATCAGCACCGCTTATATAATGTTATCTTAAAATTAAATCCGTTAAGGCTAAAATTTTACTTAAAAAATAGATGAATTCAAATACTTAATAAAATTTGTACTCCACTTCTTGATTATTTACAAAATTGAAGTATATTTGCACCCGCTTGCTGCGAAGCAGGCTCATTTTCAAATAAGTAAAACCCTATAAATGGGTTTTTATAAAAACATTAATTATATGTACGCAATTGTAGAGATAGCAGGGCAGCAATTTAAAGTTGCTAAAAACCAGAAGGTATTTGTACATCGTTTACAAGACAAAGAAGGGTCAAAAGTTACTTTTGACAATGTTCTTTTATTGGATGATGGTAAAGTAACCCTAGGTGCCCCGGCTATAGAAGGTGCAGCAGTAACTGCTAAAATCCTTAAGCACCTAAAAGGTGACAAAGTAATCGTTTTTAAGAAAAAACGTAGAAAAGGTTACAAAGTAAAAAACGGACACCGCCAATATTTATCTGAAATTCAGATTGAAACCATAGTGGCAAGCGGTGCTAAAAAAGCTAAAAAGGAAGAACCAAAAAAGGAATCCCGAAGCGTCGGGACTAAAAAGGCTGAACCTAAAAAAGAAGCTAAACCTAAAGTAGCAGCAGCTCCTAAACCAGCGGCTAAAAAAGCTCCTGTAAAAACGGCTACTGCTGATGATTTAAAAAAGATAGAAGGTATTGGTCCAAAAATTGCGGAAATTTTTGCTGAGGCTGGTATTGATACTTTTGCTAAATTAGCAAAAGCTTCTCAAAAAGAATTAAAGGCTATTTTAGAAGGTGCAGGTTCAAGGTATGCTTCTAAAAATCCTGGTTCATGGCCTAAGCAAGCTAAAATGGCTGCTGAAGGTAATTGGGACGAGCTAAAAAAATGGCAAGACGAAACCAAAGGTGGTATTGAAGAATAATACCCGGAAAAAAATTATTTAAATATTAAAACTATAGATCATGGCACATAAAAAAGGTGTAGGTAGTTCTAAAAACGGAAGGGAATCAGAATCGAAACGACTTGGCGTTAAAATTTTTGGTGGTCAAGGTGCTATTGCGGGCAATATAATTGTTCGTCAAAGAGGTACAAAGCATCACCCGGGCGAAAACGTATATATGGGCAAAGACCATACTTTACACGCACAAGTTGACGGTATTGTAAAATTTACGAAGAAAAAAGATAATAGATCTTATGTTTCTATTGATCCGATAGAAGCCTAACATTTAAGTTGATACATTATACAAACCCTTGCCATTTTGGTGAGGGTTTTTTATTTTTTAAAACGGAATAACTTTTTTACATTCGTAAGTTTATTAGTATTAAGTACAGAGAATTAAGTATTAGGGCAAAAAGGTACGAGGCTAGAGGTACAAGGTACGAAAAATTGAGAACTTCAAGTTTTGAGTTCCAAGTACGAGTTCCCCTCTTGAGAGGGGTTAGGGGTGTGTTTTATGCTCAATTAGGTATTAATAAACCTCTTATTAACCAAATATAACCATTAACCAAAAACATTGAGCTCTTTACAACGCTTTTTTAAAGACACAATTATATACGGAGTTGCGGCAGTATTGCCCAAAGCTATCAATATACTTTTAACAAAACTCCATACAGAAAAGCTAGAAACCGATAAATTTGCCGAAAACACTTGGTATTTCGTTTTTGCTGCCTATTTCATAGCATTTTTAACTTTTGGATTGGAAACCGCCTTTTTTAGGTTCTTTTCAAAAGAAATGGAAAAAGGCAAAATAGTTTCTACTTCGTTTATTACCTTAATCACATCAACAGTCTTATTCTTAATTATTTTATTGACTTTCAATACTCAATTATCGCAATTACTTGGTTTCGACAATCCACTACATTTAAAAATATTAACTTTTGTCACTGCTTTTGATTTACTTGTTGTTATACCCTACGCCTATTTGAGAGTCACGAACAAACCCATAAAATTTGCATTTTACAGAATAGCTAATATTCTTATTTATGCGTTTTTCAACCTGTTCTTTTTATGGTTTATACCCCATGCTATAAAAAATAATATTGCTTTACCATCATCTATTGTTGATTTTTATCAATCTACGCCAACGGTAGTATTTATTTTTATAGCCAATTTAATTGCCAGTTTTGTTACGTTTATATTATTATTACCATCAATGTTTAAATTCGGTTTTGATTTTGATAAAAAAATACTGCAAAAAATGTTGGCTTATGGTATTCCCATCATGATTGGCGGCTTAGCGTATGTAACCAATGAAAATTTAGATAAACTTTTATTAGGCGATATAATCGGTAAAGACCAAATGGGCATTTATGCCGCTTGTTATAAATTAGGCGTTTTTATGACCTTATATATTACCGCCTTCAAACTGGGTGCAGAACCCTACTTTTTTAATCAAGCTGAAAAAGCAAATGCCAAGGAGAATTATGCAAAAATCTTAACTTGGTTTACTATTATTGGAGCACTTTTCATGTTGCTTGTAGTTGTTTATATTGATTTTCTTGCAAGTTTCATAATAGCTAAAGAATATTTTGGAGCATTAGCCATTGTTCCGATTATTTTGTTGGCCAATCTATTATTGGGCGTTTACAATAACTTATCGGTTTGGTATAAATTGACCGATAAAACAAAATATGGCATGTATTTTTCAATTATTGGGGCAATAATAACTATAGTATTAAATATTATTTTTATTCCTAAATACGGCTTTATGGCATCGGCTTGGGCAACATTGATTGCTTATGCAAGCATGACTTTAATTTCCTATTTTTATGGTAAAAAGTATTATAACGTCCCTTATAAAATGAATAAAGTACTGCTTTATGTTGTACTTTCATTTGGGTTATCAATACTATCTTATTATCAATTTAAGGATAATTATTATATATCCACGCTGTTTGTGCTTGCATTTTTAACTTTTATATTAATAAACGAGAAAAACGAAATTAAAACCATCTTAAAAAAATGATTGTAAAAATTATTAATAAGTCGAAGCATCTATTACCCAATTATGAAACTTCAGCTTCGGCGGGAATGGATCTTAGAGCAAATTTAAACGAACAAATTACCTTAAAGCCATTGGGCAGGGCCATTATAAAAACAGGGCTTTTTATTGCTTTACCTGTAGGCTATGAAGCACAAGTTAGGCCCAGAAGTGGACTGGCTGCAAAAAAAGGAATAACGGTACTGAACGCACCAGGCACTATTGATGCTGATTACCGTGGAGAAATAGGCGTTATTTTAGTTAATCTGTCTAACAAAGATTTTATTGTTAATGATGGAGAGCGGATTGCTCAATTGATTATTGCACAATATACCCAAGCAAAATGGGAAGAAGTTAAGGTTTTGGATGAAACTAAACGCGGAGCTGGTGGTTTTGGCAGTACTGGGGTTTAGATATTAAGTTAGATAAAAAATTAACGGTTTTTACTTTTTTTATTTTTTGCTTCATCTGATTTTCTTTTCATTTTATCTCTAATTTCTTTAGATTTCTTTTTGTTTTTATAATTCATAAAAGCTATTCCAAAAGAAACTATAAACACTAGAATTAAAATTACTATTTTCATGACTCCATTGGAATTAGATTACGCGAATTGAACTCAATAAGATTATACTTTATTAAAATAATACACAACTTTTTTGATATAACAACCCTTTTAAAAGCTGATTGCGTATCGCTTTCGCCAAAAAACTCTTGGGTTTTGCAAATTAAAAAATCAAAATCTCTTTCAAATTTCGGAAAAATATCCAATGTTTGTTGAGAGTATTTTTTAATACCACAAGCACTACATGCTTTCTCAGTATCATAAGCAGTACCGTCAATTAATAATTTGCTTTTAGCAACGGGTATATCCAATTGAACAATATCTTCGGAAACTTTCCCAGTTTTATTTAGAATTACATTTATAGAATTCAAACCTAAAGGTTTTAATACTTCTAAAAAAAATTCTTTTTTAAAAAACATAGCATCAAACACCCAATTCAATGAAAAGTTGACTTGCTTTTTTGACAATTTCGGGGTTGCTATTTGAAATGGATTAATTTGATTTTTGTAGATATGACATGGTTTACAATAACTTTCATACACTTTATCCATGAAAGAGTCTTTTGGCAACGGAAAACCTGTAGGAGCTCCGAAATTAGTCAATGCATATAATCTTGAGGCGTTCAATTCTTCTTTGGTGAAATCTACTCTTGCTAGAAAAGTCGAAAATTCTTTAGGTTTAACTACATTAAATAAATCTTTTCTAAAATAATACTTAATTATTTTATCATAAACATCACCTTCTTCGATTGTAAAAGAATAATATCCTTGCTCAATATCAATTCCTAAATTACTAAAAAAACTCACATCCTTTTTTCTCCATTTGGCATAAAAATAATATAATTTTGTCATAATCCTAATGCTTTTATGATTTCTGGATAGTCTTTGTATATTATGCTTTTTTAGAGTTAATAAAATTCATTTTAAAAGAAACTATAAACACTAGAATTAAAATCAATATTTCATGACTCCATTGGAATTAGATTAAAAGAATTAAATCTTATAACTTTATTTCCTAATAGAACATCGCAAAATTCTTTTGATATTATTATACGTCGATACGCCATTTCTGTTTCCCTTTCTCCAAAAAACTCTTGGGTTTTGCAAATTAAAAAATCAAAATCTCTTTCAAATTTCGGAAAAATATCCAATGTTTGTTGAGAGTATTTTTTAATACCACAAGCACTACATGCTTTCTCAGTATCATAAGCAGTACCGTCAATTAATAATTTGCTTTTAGCAACGGGTATATCCAATTGAACAATATCTTCGGAAACTTTCCCAGTTTTATTTAGAATTACATTTATAGATTTTAAACCCAAAGGTTTTAATACTTCTAAAAAAAATTCTTTTTTAAAAAACATAGCATCAAACACCCAATTCAATGAAAAGTTGACTTGCTTTTTTGACAATCTCGGGGTTGCTATTTGAAACGGGGTATTTTGATTTTCACGGATATGACATGATTTACAATAATTTTCATATACTTTATCCATGTAAGAGTCCCTAGGCAAAGGAAAACCTAAAGGTTTTCCGAATCCTGTTAAAACATAATTACTAGCCTTTTTAAGCTCCTCAGTAGAAAAAATAATACCAATTATTGAGTCCGATATAATTAACTTTTTAGAAATAATTTCATTCTTGTTTCGCCCAAAATTATCGTTCTTTAAAATTAAATATTTATTATCTTCTGGCAAATCAAAAGAATCATATCCAGTTTCAATTTTAATATTATGATCTGACAAATATTTAACATCTTTATCAGTCCAGTAAGAATGAATTCTATGGTATTTTATCATAGTCCTAAAGCTTTTAAAATTTCTGGATAGTCTTTATATACTCTTTTGGCAGCATCTAGTATTTGTTGCTTTGTAGCATTTGACGTGTTTAATAAAACATTATCTGAAATATAACCTATTTCTTTTCTCCAAGCATTAGTAAATATTTGATGTTCTGCTTTTGTTAAAACTATTGATTTCCAACTACTAGTGCTACCCCCTATTACAGATTTAAAACGTTGCTCAAATAAATGGTGAATATCAATTTTTTCCAAAGATCTTTTAATACCTAAGTCTTTAAGTACTTTTTCCAGTTCTGCATACGATTTTACACCATATTTTTTAGCTTGTTTTAACTTCGAAAAAGCTGTTGAACTAGGAGTTTTAAGTCTAGTAATTACATTTTTAATAGGGGTAGTCAAATACTTTACAGGCAACTTATTCAAAACTTTAAGTGCCAAACCACCGCCAACTTCCCAAAGAGCCATCTCAATAACAGGTTCAAAAGCATCAAAAGTTGCTAACCCTATCTCTGACAATAACTCATAGAAATAATTTAGTTTTTGTTCTTTAATAGTTTCATATAAAGCCTCAAAATCTTCTTTAGAATAATCACTATCTAGAGGGAGTAAGCTGGTCAAATAATCTGCAAACTCTTGATTACCTCTTCGTTTGAAATAATTAGCATATCCACGAATTTTTGCCTCATAATCATCTTGAGTAGCATCTTGTGGTAATTTTGGGTCAAAAGTATTGTATGCTGCCCTAAATTGTTCAAGTTTTTGTGATGTTGTTAAGCTTTTGTTGTTTATAATTTTCATAGCATTTTCAACGAAATTCTTCGATTCCGTACTATAACCATTTTCCTCTCTAAAATCTATAATTAAATTTCTATTTTCTCTATATCTGGCCCATTCTATCGCCGCTCCTGTTAATGAATATTCTTTTATAAAACTTTGTATATCTTCTACACTATCATAAGTTGAAGGTGCGTTGGGTGTCGTAGGTGTATTATTAAATGGTCCCGTATAAGGCTGCCCTGTATCTGGATGCCCAGATGAGTATGGGCTTACGCTCCAACTATTAGAATAACCGAATCCTGAAGATCGACATAAAGTATAGCTTCCACTACGATAAACATCCCACTCTTTTCCATAAACATGGCAATATGTTCCAGTTAGATGTCCCCCTCCATAAGGACATCTAGTCTTGAACAGAACCGATGTTTCTGTACAAATTACAATTTTTTTGGTAACACCTTTTCTTGCTTTGTTAAGTAGTTTTTTTAACGCTTTTATATCCTTACTATATAGTGTTCTTTTTATTTTACCTTCAAAAGGAAGTAAAATGCCTTTTCTAAAACTTTCTAAATAATTCTTGGAATATTCGTACCGCATCAAATAGCCCCTGATTTCGCCATCTTTTCTTTTTTCAATAACCAAATTGTCAAAAATGGTTGGTTCTTTTTCTTCACTTTTAATTAATAGGGTAAAAGAAACCCCATTCTTATCCCTTATTTTTTTAACCGAGGTAAAATCAATATCCAGACCTTCATGTATGGAACCTTCCGTTTTTCCTGATTTTTTAACAGTCTCAAAAGGTTTGTCTATTTTAAATGCCGTTGAAATTTCAGAAAATTCATTGTCAATCGACAGTTCGTCAAAATTTAGCGTTTCAATTAAATTTTTAGCTGGGCTCTCAGAAGCTACTGGTGGGGTTTCCTGTTCTAGTATAGTTTCCTTCTCGCAATTCGTCAATAAAACAAATAGGGCTAAAAGCGTAAATAATTTAAGGGTCTTTTTCATAACAGATAAGGTTTAAAACCTGTCTGCCGACAGGCAAGGTTAGTAAAAAAATGGAATAAAATGGAAAGGAAATAGTACAAACTAAAAAAAGAAACTCCGACCCCTCCATTTTAGTTGGTGCTAAACTATAAATAATATTTTACTTTTTGATTACGGTTTACCGCAAAATTTATTACGGGAAACCGTAACAAATTACGGTTCAGACCGTAATTAGATTCTTTAATTAGAAAATCAACTAATAAAATTAAAAAAAGGATAGTAACAAAAATGTTAATCCGAAATCTCCCTTTCAATTACACTATCAATTTTCTGCATGGTTTTATCAGGCAATAAGCCTTGGGCAGCAAGAAAAAGTCCGAACACCATCAAAGCTACGCCCATACCTCTTTTAATTTTTCTGATAACGAAAGGTGTTAACTTGTTTTTTAATTGTTTGGCCAGAAGTATTTTTAACAGGTCAGTAACAAAATAAGCTAGGAGAACTGTGGCAAAATAAGTGAAAATTCGCGAGTCGTCCATTTCTAAATTAGGACTAATGACCACAATCATCCCTAACCAAAAAGCTAGTACGCCAATATTGATAAAATTCAACAAAAACCCTTTAAAAAAAAGACCGAAATAATTATTTTTTTCCACAACAACCAAATCATCATCGGTAATAATGGGTTTTCGTCGTTTAAAATAAATCAACAATCCATAAACAAATAGAATTCCACCTCCAAGTAAAAATAATCTTGGGTCATCCTTGATTTTTTCCAATAATGTACGGCTTCCAAAATATGCAAAGTAAATAAAAATAATATCTGCTATAATTACTCCAATATCAAAAACCAATGCGGCTCTGAATCCTTTTGTGGCACTGGTTTCCAATAGCACAAAAAAAACAGGCCCAATCATAAATGCTAGACCTATACCGATGGGTATTGCATTTACAATATCATTCATTTAGTAGTATTATCTTTTTTACACATCGTCATAATCAATATTTATAGTAGGTGTTGTTGGATGTGCTTGGCAGGTCAAAATAAGACCATCTTCAATTTCATCGTCTGTTAAGATAGAGTTTTTATCCATAACTGCGTTTCCTTCTGTTATTTGAGCCAAACACGTGCTACAAATACCACCCTGACAGGAGTAAGGAGCGTCTAAACCATTTTTAAGGGCGACTTCTAAAATAGTTTTTCCCCTATCCATTTCAAAGGTATGTTCCTCATCATCCAATAATACATTAACGGTAGTTCTGCCTTCAATATTGGCATCGCCTATTTTATCGTCAACATTGGTGGAAAATAATTCAAAATGAATATTCTTTTCTTCCACTCCTTTTTCCAATAAATTTTCTTTTATCAAGTTTATCATTGGCTCAGGTCCACATAAAAAATAATCATCAAATTTTAAATTTTTAAATTTATTATTTAAAATAAAGTTCAGCACAGCCGTATCAATTCTTCCAAAAAGTGTACCCTCTTCTTCGTATTGACTGTACACATATTGCACAGAAAAATGAGTTGGATAACGATTTGCTAAATCATCGATTTCCGACTTAAACATTACATCCGCAATAGATTTGTTCCCATAAATCAATATAAATTGACTTTCTGTTTCTGTCTCTAGTACCGATTTAATCATGGATAGAATAGGGGTTATACCACTACCAGCTGCAAAAGCCGCATAGTTTTTTTTATGTTTACTGTTGGGCATAAGGTCAAAACGACCTTCGGGTCTGGAAACTTCCAATACATCGCCCACTTTTAATTCTTTAACGGCATATTTAGAGAAATAACCATTTTCAGCTGCCTTTACCCCGACTTTTATAATATTACTTTGCAAAGAAGAACATATTGAATAGGCACGTCTTACTTCATTACCTTCTAATGTTTTTTTGATGGTTATATATTGCCCGGGAATAAATTTAAATTTTTCTTGAAGCTCTAGAGGTATATTAAAAATAATGGAAATTGAATCTTTTGTTTCTTGTTGAATCTCTTTAACAGAGAGTTTATAAAATGTTGACATTAATTGCTTTTTTGAGTAGCAACAAAGTTAATAAAACCAATGTAGAATAATGTACCTAACTTAAAGAAATAGAATCTGGCAATTCGTTTTTGTCGTTGTTTTGATACGGGAAGTAATGTTTTAATTTAAGCCCTGTCTCTAGAATACCCTGTTTTAAGCCTTGGGTGTAGTTCCCTTTTTTAAATTCGCTTATAACAATATCTCTAATACTATCCCAAAAATTGTTTGGCACAGCGTCGTCAATTCCTTTATCGCCTAAGATTGAGAATTTTTTATCGTCAACAGCTACGTAAAACAGAACCCCGTTCTGTTGTGCTGTTTGGTCCATTTTTAAAAAAGCAAATACTTCTTTTGCTCTTTCCAAAGGCTCTTTATCAGTAGTTGTTTCTAAATGTACACGGATTTCCCCTGAAGTGTTTTGCTCGGCCAAGCGAATAGCTTCAATTATCTCTTGCTCTTGACTAATAGTTAAAAAATCTTCTACTTTTGACATATTTTTAAGGTACGAGGTTTTGAAATTGATTAACGAACAACGAGTCTCGATTTCAGAATTTTTAATGCAAACAACAAACTTAGAAAATTGAAATATGATTATTTCCCGCTGATTTCGCTGATTTTCGCAAAAAAAAGAATAATCTTAGTTTCGGAAACTCCGAACTGATAACTCTGCACTCATAACTAGATCACTCTTCCTTATCTCCACTAAAATCAAAATCTACGTCTGGTGCATTTTCAGAACCAGGATCTGATTTATATCGAGGCATTTCATCAAATCCAAACCATCCTGCCAATAATTTACCAGGAAATTTAGTTGTATGAATATCGTAAATATTGACTTTTTCATTATAACGGTCACGAGCCACATTTATCCTATTTTCTGTGCCTTCTAACTGACTTTGTAATTCCAAAAAGTTTTGATTTGCTTTTAATTCGGGATATCTTTCTACCACCACCATTAATTTGCTTAAAGCTCCCGTTAATCCACTTTGAGCCTGTTGAAATTGTGCCATATTTTCTGGGGTCAGATCACCAGCATTTATGGTTGTTTTTGTAGCTTCTGCCCTTGCTTGTATAACCCCTTCTAACGTTTCTTTTTCAAAATCCGCGGCACCTTGCACGGTTTTCACTAAATTACCTATTAAATCATTTCTGCGTTGATAAGAGCTTTCTACATCAGACCAAGCCGTTTTTGCATTAGCCTCATATTCTACAGCGGTATTGTTAAACCCGACCGCCCAACGGTAAATACCAAATGCTATAACGGCAAGTATTATAATAGGAATAAGTAATTTTTTCATGATTTGAGTATTTAATTTTATAGTTGGTTTTTAATTTTTATGAGTTCACCTTTAACCGCTTCCAATTTTGTGATAATATCAAAATTGTCTTTGATCTCATCGGGTTTTGTTTTTAATTTCTGTCTAGCACCTTCCAAAGTAAAACCTTTTTCTTTTACCAGATGATATATCATTTGTAGGTTTTTAATATCATCGGGCGTAAACATCCTGTTGCCCTTTTTATTCTTTTTAGGTTTTAGAACGTCAAATTCTTTGTCCCAAAATCGAATTAGGGAAGCATTTACGTTAAAAGCTTTGGCAACTTCGCCAATTTTATAATATCTTTTATCTGGTAAGTTTATATTCATTAATCAAAAGATTGTCCTTCTTGAGCAGCCATTTTTAACATTTGTTCAAACTCATCTGGTGTTAAGTTTCCATAATAGAAATTAATAGGGTTAATGGGTTTTCCGTTTTTATGAACCTCGTAATGCAAATGCGGTCCGGAAGACCTACCTGTATTGCCCACAAAACCAATGAGATCGCCGCGTTTTACTTTCTGCCCTCTCTTTACATTATACTTGCTCAAATGTGCATAAATGGTTTTATACCCAAAACCATGATCTATTTCTATATGCTCACCAAAACCAGAAGCATTATTATCTGCCCTATCAACAACTCCATTCCCAGTAGCATAAATGGGAGTGCCAGTCGGAGCGGTAAAATCCATTCCTTTGTGCATTTTCCTGGCTTTGGTAAATGGGTCGGAACGCCAACCGTAACCCGATGCCATTCGTGTTAAATCCTCATTGTTAACAGGTTGAATTGCAGGAATGGAAGCTAATAGTTTTTCTTTGTCTTCCGCCAGTTTAATAATCTCATCCAAAGATTTTGACTGAATATAAAGCTGCTTAGACAATATGTCCATTTTTTTGGTAACATCAATTATCATTTCGGAATTTTCAAAACCTTCCAAAGATTTATATCTGTTAACACCGCCAAAACCGGCTTTTCTTTGTTCTTCAGGTATGGGGTTAGCTTCAAAATACAAACGGTATATATCATTATCCCTATGTTGAATACCTTCTAACACATCTTCAATCTGTGCCATTTTTTTATCCAACAGTCCATAACGTAATTTTAAATTCTCTAATTCGCGTTTTTGGGCTTTTTCTTTAGGGGATTCTATAAACTGAAAGGAAATAAACATAAAAATTAGGCCAAAAGAAATTGCACCTAAAAAAAACACAAGGAGTTTTTTAAATTTATCGCGTTTTCGTAATACTACTTTTTTATAAGATAAAGTATCTGAATCGTAATAATATTTTACTTTAGCCATAGATTAAAATATGCTATTTTTGTAGCATTTAAAATACATTCTTGTTTTGTATAACAAACAAAGTTACAAAATGTTTTGTAAAGTAAAAGTACTTAATTTTTTTAGTTGATAATCAATTCATCATGACCTCTCAAAAAATCAGACAACAATTTTTAGATTTTTTTAAAAATAAAGAACATAAAATAGTTCCTTCTGCCCCATTGGTTTTAAAAAACGACCCAACGTTAATGTTCAACAACGCGGGTATGGTTCAATTTAAAGAATATTTTTTAGGACAAAAAACCATAAAAGATAAACGTATTGCCGATACCCAAAAATGTTTACGCGTATCTGGCAAACACAATGATTTGGAAGAAGTGGGTATTGATACCTATCACCACACAATGTTCGAAATGTTGGGCAATTGGAGTTTTGGTGATCCTGCCTCGCCGGCAGGCGGGTACTTTAAAAAAGAGGCCATAGCGTGGGCATGGGAATTACTTACCGATGTTTACAAAATTGACAAAAACAACCTTTATGTTACTGTTTTTGAGGGTGATAAAGCCGATAAACTTGATTTTGATCAAGAAGCTTTTGATTTATGGAAAACACATATTGACGAAGACCGAATTATAAATGGTGATAAAAAAGATAATTTTTGGGAAATGGGAGCACAAGGTCCATGTGGCCCATGCTCTGAAATTCATGTGGATTTAAGATCTGATGAAGAAAAAGCCAACATTCCAGGGAAAGATTTAGTCAATAAAGACCATCCGCAAGTTGTAGAAATATGGAACTTGGTTTTTATGCAATACAACAGAAAAGCCGATGGTTCTCTAGAAAATTTAGCCGCTAAGCATATTGATACAGGCATGGGGTTTGAGCGACTTTGCATGGCATTGCAAGGCGTTACCTCAAATTATGATACTGATGTTTTTACGCCTTTAATCAGAGAGGTAGAAACCATTACAAATCACAATTATGGAAATCCCGACGCTTCGGGAGAGGAAATTGATATTGCAATCAGGGTTATTGTTGACCATGTGCGTGCCGTTGCTTTTTCAATTGCTGATGGACAGTTGCCAAGCAATACGGGTGCAGGGTATGTAATCCGTAGAATTTTACGTAGAGCCATTCGATATGGGTTTACTTTTCTAAACCAAAAAGAGCCATTTATCTACAAATTGACCAAAACATTAGCCAAACAAATGGGCGATGTTTTCCCTGAATTAAAAAGTCAGGAATTATTAATTCATAATGTAATAAAAGAAGAAGAAAATTCATTTTTAAAGACATTGGACCAAGGACTTTTGTTGTTAGATAGAATTATTGATAATGCAAAAAGTAATAATATTTCTGGAGCAAAAGCCTTTGAACTCTATGATACTTATGGGTTCCCTTTTGATTTAACCCAGCTGATCGCTAAAGAAAAAGGTTATACCGTTGACGAAGATGGTTTTAATGTAGAAATGCAAAAGCAAAAAGACCGTTCTAAAGCAGCTTCTGCCGTTGAAACTTCCGATTGGACAATTTTGATAGAAGACGATGAAGAAGAATTTATCGGTTATGATACGTTGAGTGCCAACGTAAAACTGACCCGTTACCGCAAAGTTACCACCAAAAAAGATGGCGAAATGTATCAATTGGTTTTTAATATGACCCCATTTTATCCCGAAGGCGGTGGACAAATCGGTGATAAAGGTCATATTGAAATGAGCAATGGCGATGTGATTTACATTTTGGATACCAAAAAAGAAAACAATTTGATTGTTCATTATGCTAAAAACTTACCGAAAAACACATCTGAAATATTTAAGGCTGTGGTCAATGAAGAGCATCGAAAATTGTCAGCAAGTAACCATACGGCAACACATTTGTTGCATCAAGCTCTACGTAAAGTTTTAGGCGATCATGTAGAGCAAAAGGGGTCTTTGGTAAAACCAAAATCATTACGGTTTGATTTTTCGCATTTTGCTAAAGTCGAACCTGATCAACTGCAAGAAATAGAAGATTTTGTAAATGCCAGGATTCGTGAAAATTTACCATTGGTAGAAAAAAGAAACATCCCTATGCAGGAAGCCTTGGACGAAGGTGCAATGGCGTTATTTGGAGAAAAATATGGTGATAGCGTCAGAGCCATCCGCTTCGGAAAATCCATTGAATTATGCGGTGGAACTCATGTGCAACAAACCGGCGATATTTGGTATTTTAAAATAAAATCGGAAAGTGCTATAGCATCGGGAATTAGACGAATAGAAGCCATTACAAATTCAGTTGTTGGCGATTATTTTGTTAACATTGATAAGAATTACGAAGCCGTAAAGCAAGTATTAAAAAACCACAAAGAACCCGTAAAAGCTATAGAAAATTTACAAGAAGAAAATACCAATCTAAAAAAGCAGATTGAAAATTTATTAAAAGACAAAGCTTCAAACCTTAAAGAGGAATTGAAGCAAAATTTTGAACAAATAAACGGTATAAACTTTATAAGCACTGAAGTAAATTTAGATGCCAATAGTGTTAAAGATTTGGCATTTCAACTCGGTGGCGAAATTAACGATTTGTTCTTTATTGCAGGCTCAAACAATGATGGAAAAGCTATTTTGACCATTTATATTTCGAAAAGTATTACCAATGACAAATTACATGCTGGAAATATTGTACGAGAATTGGGTAAACTAATTCAAGGTGGTGGAGGTGGACAGGCAT
This sequence comes from Aureibaculum koreense, assembly GCF_034296135.1. NCBI lineage: Bacteria > Pseudomonadati > Bacteroidota > Flavobacteriia > Flavobacteriales > Flavobacteriaceae > Aureibaculum > Aureibaculum koreense. The sequence continues at coordinate 132,911 of NZ_JAXKVV010000005.1, read as the reverse complement.
TCTTTGCAACTGCTGGTGGTAAAAATCCTGAAGGGATTGCAGCCGCGTTAGAGAAAGCGAAGGAGTATTTATAAGTTTATTTAAATATTTCAATGAAACTGAAAACCGAAATACCGACAAATAAACACCCTGAACCAATTACTTATGATAGTAATATCATTATGATTGGTTCTTGTTTTTCAGATAATATTGGTGATAAATTAAACTATTACAAGTTTAAGAATTTTGTGAACCCCAATGGCATTTTGTTTAATCCTGTTTCGATTGAAAATGTTATTAAAGAAGCAATAGATAAAAAACAATACCATGAAGATGACCTTTTCCACTATGACGGTTTATGGCATAGTTTTAATCACCATTCCAAATTTTCAGGCCCAACACCAGAATTAAAAGAGAAAAACGAAAATGTAATTGAATTTTATGAAGCTTTAAAAAAGGTAACCCATATATTTATAACATTAGGTACAGCTTGGGTTTACAGGTATTTAAAGACAAATGAAGTGGTTGCCAATTGCCATAAAATTCCACAAAAAAAATTTAAAAAAGAATTGCTATCGGTAGCTGAAATTGAAAAAAGTCTGGGTTCAATTCTTGAATTGGTAAAAAGCGTTAATAAAAGCATTTCTGTAACTTTTACAGTGAGCCCTGTTCGACATTTAAAGGATGGATTTGTGGAGAATCAATTGAGCAAAGCCCATTTGCTTACTGCCATTCATAAAATAATAAAAGGCAATGATGTTGCCTATTTTCCAGCATATGAAATTATGATGGACGATTTACGCGATTATCGCTTTTATAAAGAAGATATGGTTCATCCTAACAAATTGGCCATCAACTATATTTGGGAAAAGTTTACCAATGCTTTTATGACTGAAGATACTATTAAAACAATGTCAGAAATTGAACAACTTCAAAAAGAGTTGGGGCATAGACCTATTCATCCGCAAAGTGAGAACCATAAAAAATTTATAGTGGCAACGAATAAGAAATTATTAGCCTTTAGGGAAAAATATCCTGCAATTAAATTTTAAGTTCAAAATGTTCGTTTGGTAATGGAACTTCTCGATACAAATTTTCTCGTTCCTCGAAAATTCACTCGAAAAGACAGGCAGATACCTTCACATAAAACCTTTTAAGAATCAATATGTTTCGCTACGTTTTGCCAAGGACCACCGTTGATACAGTCAATACCATATTCATTTAAAATATCTGCAGCATTTCCACTTCTAGCTCCACTTCTACAACAGGTTATTACGGGTTTGTTAAAAGCTTTTATCTCATCAATATGGTCTTCAATGGTATCTAACACAATATTTTTTGAACCTTCTACATGACCGTCATTATATTCAGCAACTGTTCTTACATCAATAACAATTGCTCCTTTATCTAAATATTCACTTACATTATCTGTGTTGTCCGATTTAAACATATTAAATAATCCCATTGTTCTATTTTTTAGATTTTAAGAATGCAAATGTAATTAATTATTTTTTTTGTTAAGTAACTGAAGTAACGCTTTACTTTTTATTCAAATAATCTAAAGTTAGATTTACAAAAGTTTTAACGCCTAACTTCATACCACTTTCGTCAATAAAAAAATCTGGAGTATGATGGTCGGAAGCATCTTCTGGTTTTACATCCATAGGCTTACCGCCTAGGAAAAAATATAGTCCGGGTACTTCTTTTTGGAAAAATGAAAAATCTTCAGCACCAGTAACGGCGTTCACCAATTTTACATTTTCCAACCCTGCTGATTTTTGAAGGGATGGTAACATTTGTTCCGTTAATTTTGGGTCATTAAAAGTAATTGGTAATCCTTCAGCTATTTTTTCAGCCGTTTTGAATTCTCTGTTTGATAGTTCAGGGTTTTCATGAAAATGTCTCCGCCATTCTATCATTTGAGGTTCAATATCATCAATTAGCTTTAAAGTTTTTTGGTTTTGAGCATATAATCCAATAGAAAATATAGCTAAGAATAAGATAATTGGTTTGTTCATATTACGATAATTTTCTCTAAAGATATAAAAAAATCCCGCTCAAGGCGGGAATAAAAAATTCCTTAGAACAGGAAAAATATGAAATAACAACATTGTGTCATTCAAATTTCAATTTATTATCAGTAACAAAACTGAAATTTTTTATTTACCCCGCCCGCAATTGCGAAATACAATTGCGACCTCCCTAAAAGGGGGGTAATAAAAAACTCCTCAAGGCTTCACCATGAGGAGTTTTTTATTTTATCCAAATTTTTAACTTAAGACCTTCTATCTAGTAAAAAGCATTTCTCTATATTTAGTCAAAGTCCAAAGCTCATCATCAATCATAATCTCTAATTTATCACAATGGTATCTTATTTCGTCAAAATAAGGTTTTACCTTGTTGCAATAAGCATCAGCGGCTTTTTGCCCTTCTAGTTTGTTCGCTTTTTTACGCTCATTGATCATTGCATTGATTTTTGAATTTATTTCAGCAATATGATTAGATATTTCTTTAATAAGTTCAATTTGTTCACCAGCAACCTTTTTATAGTCGTGCTCAAAAATCTCTTTTAATCCTTTCACATTTTCTATCAGTGTATTTTGATATTGTATAGCCGTTGGAATAACATGATTTCTTGCAATATCACCCAATACTCTACCTTCAATTTGTATACGCATGGTGTAATCTTCTAGCTCTATTTCATGTCTAGCTTCAATTTCAACCTTACTCATTACTTCCATTTCATCATATAAAGCAATGGTTTTTTTAGAAATTTGAGCTTTTAAAGCTTCAGGAGTGGTTTTATTATTACTTAACCCTCTCTTTTTAGCTTCTTTTTCCCATTCTTCGCCATAACCATTTCCTTCAAACAATATTTTTTTAGATTCTTTAATATATTCTCTTAATACATTAAAAATGGCTTCGTCTTTCTTTAAATCTTTCTTTTTGATTAAAGAATCAACTTCCACTTTAAAATCTTTTAATTGTTTGGCAACGATTGTATTTAAAACTGTCATTGGTATAGCACAATTGGCAGTAGAACCAACAGCTCTAAACTCAAATTTATTACCTGTAAAGGCAAAAGGTGAAGTTCTGTTTCTGTCTGTATTATCTAATAAGACATCTGGAATTTTACCTACAACGTTCAACTTTAGTTCTGTTTTTTCTTGAGGAGAAAGTTTACCATTGGTAACACCTTCCAACTCTTTTAAAACTTTTGTAAGCTGCTCACCGATAAATACCGAAATAATGGCCGGTGGAGCTTCGTTCGCCCCTAGTCTATGATCATTACTTGCAGAAGCAATTGCAGCTCTAAGCAACTCTTCATTCTCATAAACGGCTTTAATCGTATTAACAAAAAAGGTTAAAAATTGCAAATTGCTCATTGGTGTTTTACCTGGACTTAATAAGTTGATTCCAGTATTCGTTGAAAGTGACCAGTTGTTGTGTTTACCCGAACCATTTACACCAGCGAATGGCTTTTCATGAAACAATACTTTTAATTGATGACGTGAAGCAACTTTGCCCATAACGTCCATCAATAAAGAATTATGATCTACAGCTAAATTTGACTCTTCATAAATAGGTGCCAATTCAAATTGATTTGGAGCTACTTCGTTATGACGTGTTTTTACTGGTATACCCAATAACATACATTCAGTCTCCAAATCACGCATAAAATTTATCGCTCTTGTAGGTATCGACCCAAAATAATGGTCGTCCAATTGTTGTCCTTTGGCAGGAGAATGTCCTAATAAGGTGCGACCTGTTAAAGTAATATCAGGTCTTGAAGCAGCCAAGGACTTGTCTATTAGAAAATATTCTTGTTCCCATCCTAAAGATGAAGTTACTTTTTTTACATTTTTATCAAAATATTTACAAACTGCCGTGGCTGATTTATCCACTGCTTGTAATGCTCTAAGTAAAGGTGTTTTATTATCCAGAGCCTCTCCGGTATAAGCAACGAATATGGTAGGAATTGATAATGTTGTACCGTAAATAAATGCAGGAGAAGTAGGATCCCAAGCCGTATAACCTCTGGCCTCAAAAGTATTTCTTATTCCCCCATTCGGGAAACTTGAAGCATCCGGTTCTTGTTGTACCAGCTCAGAACCTCCAAATTTTTCAATGGCCATGCCGTTACCAATAGTTTCAAAAAATGCATCATGCTTTTCAGCAGTTCCACCTGTTAAAGGCTGAAACCAGTGCGTATAATGTGTTACCCCTTTAGATAAGGCCCAATCTTTCATGGAAGCGGCCACTTGGTCCGCAATCTTTCTGTCAATTTTAGTTCCGTGTTCTATAGCACTCATAACACCTTTATAGGCTTCTTTGGTTAAATACTGACGCATCGTGTTTTCGTTAAACACATTTTGTCCAAACAACTCAGAACGTTTAATACTTTCATCAACCTCAACAGGTTTTCTATTTAAAGCTTCTTTTAAAGCATTGAATCTAATTACTGCCATTTTTTATAAAAATTTTAATTTTGAGTGCCAAAGCTACAAAAAATATGATATAAAAAAACAATACCCCTAATTTTTTAGGGGTATTAATTTCACTTTTGTAAATATTTTAAAATATGCCCTTTAAAATTTAAGATGCTTTAAAAGAAAGGTATATAAACGTTATATATGCAAAAAGAAGTAACAATCCTTTAAATCTGGATATTTCTAATTTTTTTGGTAGTAAAACCAACGGCAATAAAATGATTGAAATAACCAACATCCATATAATATCATTGGTAAGCAGACCTTTATCAATAACATTTATAGGTGTAATAATGGCTGTTAATCCCAACACAGAAGCTATGTTAAAAATATTAGAGCCAATTAAATTACCTAAAGAAATTGCTTTCTCTTTACGAAGTGCAGCAATTACAGAGGCCGCTAATTCTGGAACGCTGGTCCCTAACGCTACCATACTTACGCCTATAACCCGCTCACTTACCCCTAGCTTTGTAGCAATATCAACTGCACCTTTAACCAACAGCTCAGAACCAAAGTAAAGTGCAAGTCCACCTATAATTAACCAAATAAAAATTTTAGTTCCAGAAGTTTCACTTAAAGATTCATCCACCTCTTCAATAATGGCATTTTTGTTGAATTTTCTTGAAGCTCTTATCATAAAATAAATGAACACCACAAGTGAAATAAATAAAATACCACCTTCTATTTGTGTAAGCACATTATCGTTTACTAAAAAAAAGTATAATGCAATGGATAGAATTACCATCATAGGCCAATTCATCTTATAAAAATCTTTATCTACCATTAAGGGAGATATTATAGCAGTTATACCCAAAACCAGAGCAATATTTGCAATATTGGAACCTACAACATTACTCAACGCCAAGTCAGGATGACCATCTAAAGCGGCTTGTAAACTAACCAATAGTTCAGGTGCTGAAGTGGCAAAAGAAACCACTGTCATTCCAATAACTATTTTGGAGAGTTTCAATTTAAAGGAAAGTCCAACCGATGATCTTACTAGAAACTCACCACCTATCACCAGTAATACTAATCCTACTATTAAATAAAAAATACTCATGGGTCTTGTTTAGGGCAAATATAGTGTTTGATTTTATTTTTAAAGCGAATTAAAATGAACTCTGTTAAAAATTTATTAAATAACTATTTTTATAGTTGCATAACTAAAATAATAGTTTATTTTTGTCCAAACAATAAAAAATATGGAAAAATTGACCACCAAAGAAGAAGAAATTATGCAAATTTTATGGAAACTAGAAAAGGCTTTTGTAAAAGAAGTTGTTGCTGAAATGCCCAAACCAAAACCGCATTACAATACCGTTTCTACAGTAATCCGTAAAATGGAAGAAAAAGAATTTATAGATCATGAAGCTTTTGGTAACACCCATAGATACTATCCTAAAGTCTCAAAGGAAGAATATAGAAAACGCTATTTTTTGAATGCAATTGACAATTATTTTGAGAATTCTTATAAAAATGTTGTGTCGTTTTTTGCCAAAGAAGAAAAAATAAGTGCAGATGAACTGCGGGAAATTATAAAAATAATTGAATCTAAAAAAGAATAGCATTATGGACTACTTTTTAAAAGCAAACGCACTGATTATTTTATTTTGGCTGTTTTATTATGCCTTTTTGAGAAATGAAACCTTTTTTAAGTCAATACGTGTTTATTTTTTATTGGGATTGATAGTTGTTATTTCTATACCACTAATTGAAATTCCCATTTATGTTGAACAAGCTGTATCGAATTTTAATTTTTACGGCATAGAAGGAGCATCATCAACTAATGTGGTTATAGAACCAACATTCGATTGGTCACTGCTATTCATGACGATCTACTTTATTGGTGTTGTTTTCTTTAGCTTTAAATTTATTTTTCAGCTACTTTCTCTAAGAAAGCTATTGATTCAACATAAAGCAATCCGAAAAGACAAATACAAACTAATTGAAACGGATAAGAATAGTTCACCATTTTCTTTTTTTTATTATATCATTTATAATAAAAATCAGTTTACGGAGGTAGAACTAAATCAAATAATCGCACATGAGAAAACCCATGCACAGCAATGGCATTCAATAGATACTCTGCTTACTTATATCTTAAATATTGTATTTTGGTTTAATCCTTTTGCTCGGCTATATAAAAAAGCTGTTCAACAAAATTTAGAATTTTTAGCGGATGTTACGGCAAACAAACAGAGAATCAGAAACAATATCAATTTACATTATTAAAAGCTTGTAATACATATCATTACGAAGCTGTCACCAATAATTTTTACAGTTCATTCATCAAAAAACGAATACTTATGTTACACACAAGAAAATCAAATCGAAAATCTCAATGGAAATTTGCATTAATACTACCGCTACTTTTAGCTTTTATCTTTGCATTTAATACTAAAACAATTGCTCAACAAGAAAAAGAAGAGCATAAAACAATTGTAAAAACAGTTGAAATTCATGCAATGGTTCTGGCAAAAAATAGTAATTCCGACGAATTAGATAAAATCAGTAAATCCTTTGCCGAAAAAGGGCTTAAAGTTGAATTTAAAGGAATTAAAAGAAATAATGACGGTGAAATAACCGCCATTAGAATTGATGCTAAAGCAAGAAACGGCAAAACATCTGCTGCTTATGCCGCGGATGATAACGAAGGTATTAACCCTATTAAAATAGAATATGACAATAAAAACAATAGTTTAAGTATTGGGTCTTCAGACGGTAAACACACTAATGCTTATGCCTTTTCTAAAAAAGGGAAAAAGAAAATTATAAAACAAAAAGGTAAAGGCAAAAGTTATGTATTTATTTCAGATGATGATGAGAATGAAGAACATACCTCTACCAAAGTTTGGGTAACAAAAGATGGTGATACCACCAAAGTCGAAACCAAAAAAATAATTATTGAAATAGAAGAAGATGAAGATGGTGAACATGAAGATGTATATGAAGTTATAACTGATGAGGGTGATGAACAAAAAGAAAGCAAATTTAAAATACGAACTTCTGGAGAAGAACAACCCTTATACATTTTAAATGGTAAAGAAATCACAAAAGAAGAAATGGACAAGATTGACCCAGATAATATCGAAAGCATTAATGTTTTTAAAGGCAAAAAAGCGGAAGAAAAGTATGGCGACAAAGGCAAAAATGGGGTCGTTGAAATTGCCTTAAAAAAGGAATAATATAAAATACTAACTCGACCAGAACGGCTCTCTTTAAAAAGAGAGCTTTTTTGTTTAATTTAGTACTATGAAAAAAAAGTTTTTCAAAATATTAGCAAAATTAAACAAATGGTTGCTCCCTAGTTTATCAAAAAAAGATTTTGACATGAGTAAAGCTACTAAACTGCAATTGGCTTTAATAGGTTGGCGGTATTATGTTACCAAAAACAGTCTCGACTCATAATAATCTTTTATATCTTTGCCTTAAACTATATCATATGGACGATAATTCTAAACATATTAAATTTTTTACAGGTTCATTAATTGAAATTCAACGCTTACAATTAGATTTAGACGACCAACAAATACCATCTTTGGTAAAAAATAATTTTGAATCGGGTTTGCGTTCAGGTTTTTATGGAGGTTCCCCCTCTCAAGTTCAATTATTTATCTATCAAGAAGATTTAGAAAAAGCAACACCAATATTAGAGAATTTCAAAAAAGATCTAGGCCTTTAAAATTATTACTCATATCCTTTTATTTAAGTAATGAACTGATTTAAACTCTTCTCATTTGCTAAAAAATTGCCTCTTTACGCCCACTTTCTCCTTTTTATCTTTCCATAGCACGGCTATGCAAAATCAAAAAAGTCTTCAACGGGACAGAAACTGACTAATTTTCGCTAAAATGCAAAAAGTTCAAATCAGTTCAAAAAAAAGGAATATATTTGCACTCCAAATAAAAATTGGCCTCGTAGCATAACTGAATAATGCACTTGATTACGGCTCAAGAGATTACAGGTTTGAATCCTGTCGAGGTCACGAATAAATTAAAAAGCAAGCAAAATTATAAAGCTTGCTTTTTTGATTTTGAGGGTTTTTAATTTTCAAAGCGGAGCTTTACAGAATCATGAGCGTAGGGAGTAATCTTGCCTAGGTCACCTAAAGCACAAAGTCCATTCCTTTTTTTTGGAATGGATTTTTTTAGTTTTACCGAATGTTAAAAGCTACAGCTTCTGTAAATGCAGCTGAAAACATAAAATCTAAGGTTATGCCTAATTTTTTTTAATGAAGCTCTTTTCCTAAAGCGAATTTAAGTATCTTTGCTTTCGAGTTTTGGTTTTTATTTTTATGATAAAAATAAAATTAATAGGGAATCAGGTGATTTATTTTTAAGAATCCTGAGCTGTATCCGCAACTGTGAGCTAAATCTTTTTAAGAAGATGCTTGTTAAATTCTTACACCACTGTTAACACGGGAAGGTTTTAACAAGACGCGAGCCAGGAGACCTGCCAAAACTACATTCTTATTTTCTGCTTTCGGATAAAAGGCGAAAATATATTTATAACACCTTTTCATTAAATATACTTTAATCTAGTGTACTTAAAGGCTGTTTGACTTTGTAACTTTTTAAACAATTATAATGAAAAAACCAACACTTTTCACTGCAATCGTATTTGCATTTATTATCGCCTCGTGCTCTTCGGATTCTGATAATCCAAAAATTATTGAAACCTATGATAATACCTTTATTCTAACATTTGAATCCGACAAAACCTCCTTGGGACATTTGGACACCGCTTTTGCATTCACTCCTGATGTTTATACCTCTGTAAACGGTAACGCTTCGTCAATGTATAATGATAACGAAAGCATTTATATTGTTAATCGTAAAGGACCAAATTTTATTTCTCAACTAAATATAGAAACATTATCAGAAGAAAGCATAGTATCAAATTCCGATATAGATAACCCTGGTAATCTTTTAATGTATTCTGAAGATGAAGGATTGATCGTTGGTTCAACCGGCAGAGGAAGACGTAAAAAATATCAATTGGGCCATGTCAATATAAATACTGGCATCAGTGCTCCCATAGAAACTATTTCCACAAAAATGCTACCAAGTAATTCGGCTTTGCTATTGGATAACAACAATGTTTTAATTGCAGATGGCAAAACGTTAAAAGCTATGGATATTGTATCTAAAAAAATTACAGCTCTTCAAGAATTTAAAGAACATATATCAGGTATAATTAAAGATGCGGATGGTTTTATATGGGTTGCTACGGAAAAAAGAACAGAAAAGGCTTCCTTTATTAAATTAAATTTCGACTATTCCATTGCTGAAAACATAACAATTACAAACGACAATGTTAATCTGTATACAAATAGCCTATTGACTATGAGCAAAAATAGTTATAACGCCTATTGGAGCGAGTCAAGTTCAGGTATAATCTATAGGTTTAATACAAAATCAAAAACTATTGAAAAATTTTCCACACCAATGCTAAACGATGTGCTATTGACCACTTTAGTTAAAGAACACCCATTGACAAAAAAAGTCTACGTTTTGGGTCTTGAAGACTTTTTAGATACCGAAAAAAGTGTATTGGTCATTTATAATGAAGATAAAACACGGTCTAAATTAATTAAAAATGTGGGTAATTCACCTATAGATATAATTTTCTCAGATAAAGAATATATAGGTAAACAACCGTAAAAGCAAAATCTAAATGATCAATTATTAGCTCCTTTTTTAATTAATAACACTCTTTTGAGGTTACCTAAGGATTATTGGAGTTTGACCACGCAACGGATTTTTCTCATGAATAAGCGGACAAGTGGAGTGTAATTCATAATCTAGGATGTTGTATAAGTGTTATGGGCGAGCTCTTTCCATATAATTAAATGCAACAAAATGTGTTGAAAGGAACTAAAGTTGCATCATTACTCTAAGTTTAAACTCGTTCAACAAAAAACCAGAGAAATTAACTTCTCTGGTTTAATTTAATTTTAAAAACTGACAACTTATTTCAGGACGACTCAATAAATGGATTACATCCTTAAATTATAAAAATTAAAACCAAAATAACTGAGTTATTTTCTAACATCTTTAATAATATTTAAAGCTTCTTTGACCTTTTTTTCCAGCCCTTTAAAATCTTTATTTGCAATTATCTCTTTTGAAATTAATTGGGAGCCCATTCCAACACAGGTTACTCCAGCATCGAACCAACCTTTTAGGTTTTCTTTTGTTGGCGATACTCCGCCTGTGGGCATAATGCTCGTCCAAGGCTGAGGGCCTTTTATACCTTTTACAAATTGAGGGCCATAAATATCACCAGGAAACAATTTAACCACTTCACAGCCCAACTCTTCCGCTTTGGTAATTTCCGTTAATGTACCACAGCCTGGGGACCATAATACTTTTCGTCTGTTACATACAACGGCAATGTCTTCCCGTAAAACAGGCGTTACTATAAAATTTGCCCCCAATTGCATATATAACGAAGCTGCTGCCGCATCCGTTACTGAACCAACCCCCATAATCATTCCGGGAAGTTTGTTAATGGCGTATTTGGTCAATTCACCAAAAACCTCATGGGCAAAATCGCCACGCGAGGTAAATTCCATTAATCTTGCTCCACCATCATAACAGGCTTTTAATACCTTTTTGCTTAGTTCTATGTCATTATGAAAAAACAATGGAATCATTCCTGTTTCTTTCATTGCTGTTGCGACTTCTATTCTTGAAAATTGTGCCATATTATTGTTTTAATTTTAAATCCAATTTAATATTTTTTTGAAATCATATTCCTCTGGATTTGATAAATATTGTTTTGCCTCTTTATAATCCTTTTCTTGAATAAAGAAAAGATTGTTAATGAACAGTTGAACCATATCTGAATTTATGTTAACTAATCTAGGAGGAATTTTACCATTTTCATCTTCAAAATCTTTTAAAAATAACGGGGTAATATCTCCCTTAGAATTTGCACTTACTATGCACCCGGTACTGCCTTGATCAAATAATTTTTTAACACCAATACCCAATAAAGTACAAAGCGTTAAATCAAATGCTATCGGATTACAACATCTTAATTCATAACCCAATTCAACTGGCCTAGATTTCACTTCCAGTCCAATTTCTTTTAATTTAATTTGCAATAAATAATTGAATATATGCGACTTACTGACATTACCCAACTCTGGATGTCCGTGGTCGTCATAAGTGAAATTAATTCCTGAATTGATAATTTCTTCTTCATCCATAAAATGGAATACGCCCTCACTCACCAATGCAACACCATATTCAACCCCTTTTATTTTACATTTAACAATGGAAGATATAATCATATTGATTATCTTATCAAAAGTAATGTTGGTTTTATTGAACATTTCTGGTATTATCATCATCTGAAAATGGCAAGCCGAGGCAATACCAAATGCCAAATGACCGGCAGAACGTCCCATGGCCGAAACAACAAACCAATTTTCGCTTGTTCGGGCGTCTTCATAAACAGTATTACCAATCCGTACACCTTCATCTTTTGCGGTATGAAAACCAAATGTTGGATTTCTATCTGGCAAAGGTAAATCGTTATCTATAGTTTTAGGAACATGAATATGAGCAACTGTTAAATCTTTGGTTTGAAGATATTTGGTTAACCTATTGGCGGTAGATGCTGTATCATCACCACCAATAGTAACCAATAATTTTACGTTATTTTTTTTAAAAAAATCTGCCTTAAAATCGCTGCCTTTCGGTTTGAATCTACTCATAATGAGTGTAGATCCTCCACGGCTAAAAATTCGATCAGCATGATGAAAATCAAAAATCTTTATTTCAGGGTTGTCTGCCAATAAACCTTTATATCCATGATGTACACCAATAACTTCATAGCCATCCTTGAGAAAAGTTTTAGCCAATGTGCTTATAACGGTATTAATACCAGGGGCAGGACCCCCTCCACAAATGATTGCTATTGATTCTTTCACAATTAGATGGTTGTTACCTTGCTACCCGTCCTGATGCATCACCGCCCATTAATTTTTCTACTTCTGATACCGTTACCAAATTAGCATCGCCCTTTATAGTATGCTTTAATGCGGATGCCGCCACTGCAAAATCCAATGCATTTTGATCGTCTTCTGGGTATTTTAGCAACCCATAGATTAATCCGCCCATAAAGCTATCACCGCCACCAACTCTATCTACAATATCTGTAATTTGATATTGACGGGTTTCGTACATTTTTTTACCATCGTACAACACACCGGCCCAAGTATTATGCGATGCGGATATTGAACCTCTTAACGTGGTAATTACTTTTTTGGCCTTTGGGAATTTTTTCATCATCTGTTTGCAGACCGATAAAAATGCTTCCGCTTTTACTTCATGTCCGTCTTTATGGACATCCAAACCTTCCGGATGGATACCAAAATGCTTTTCGGCATCTTCTTCATTACCCAAAACAATATCGCAATATGCAGTCAGTTCTGTCATTATCTTTTCTCTAGCTGCATTATCACAGTATGTCCATAATTTGGCTCTATAATTTAAATCAGTTGAAATAGTAATTCCCTTTGCACTTGCCGCTTTTACAGCTTCTAAACATACGTCTGCAGCTCCTTGAGAAATGGCAGGGGTAATCCCTGTCCAATGAAACCATTTTACACCATCAAAAACAGCATCCCAATCTATCATGCCCGATTTTATCTCTGCTATGGCAGAATGGGCTCGATCATAAACCACTTTACTACCTCTCGAAACTGCTCCAGTCTCTAAAAAATAGATACCAAGGCGGTCTCCGCCCCAAACTATTTTGTCGACTCCCACTCCTCTCTTTCGCATTTCCATCATTGCACATTCTCCAATATCATTTTTTGGCAAACGGGTCACAAAATCGACCGGAACACCATAATTGGCAAGTGAAACCGCTACGTTGGACTCGCCACCACCATATACAACATCAAAACTGTTAGCCTGTGAAAACCTTAAATATCCTTCTGGAGCTAATCGCAACATGATCTCCCCAAATGTAACTACTTTTTGCATAATGTTTAATTTTAAATACTATGTCTATATTCCTAATGCCTGTCCACCACCAATTTGAATAGTTTCTGCTGTCAAGAAAGATGCATCATCACTTGCTAAAAAAGAAACAACAGACGCTACTTCTTCAGGTTGCCCTAATCTACCTAATAAAATACTATTTTTCCAAGAGGCAAATACTTCTGGCTTAGTTGATTTGATTTGGGCATGGAAAGGTGTATCAATAGTACCAGGCGATACTGCATTTACCCTTATTCCATATTCAGCTAAATCTTTTGCCAAAGCTCTTGTTATTGCGTGAACACCTGCTTTTGAAGTTCCATATATTCCAGCCCCAGGTCCTCCTGCGTTCCATCCTGCATTTGAAGTATAATTAATGATTGACGCATTTTCTCCTTTTTTAAGGAAAGGGATGGCAGCTCTTGAAGCAAAAAATACAGAATCAAGATTAAGTGCCATTACGAATCTATAAAATTCGGTGGTCATGTCTTCAAATCTTGATCTTCCACCTAACCCACCGGCATTGTTTACCAGCACGTCAATTCTTCCGTATTTTTCGCCAATTTTATTAATATTTTTGGTTACTTCTTCTTCTTTCGTAACATCGAATCCATAATACTCAGCAGTGATTCCTTCTGCAGTAAGTTCTTCAATTCTTTTAGCACCGGCTTCATCTTCAATACCGTTTAAAACTACAGTATACCCGTCTTTTCCTAATCTTTTTGCTACTTGAAAACCAATACCGCCTGTAGCCCCGGTAATTACGGCTACTTTTCCTTTATTTTTACTCATTTTTGTTGTTTTAATTTTAAATATATAATCTATTAATTTTGAATTCTTTTTTAAATTTTACACAGATTTAGGTTTTAATGGTTCTATTTTTGGGCATAATACCCAAACGGCTAAAAGTGCAATTACTGCTAGAGCCCCACCTATTATAAAAGCAGGTGTATAGTTTCCTCCTGCTGTTATGAACGTAACAACGTAGGTAAGTCCAGCTGCACCAAGTTTGGCCGCCATACCTGCAAAACCAGATAGTGTACCCACTATTTTTCCACTATAAAGATCACTAGGAAGTGTTTGTATATTTCCGATTGCTATTTGAAATCCGAAAAGTAAGACTGCCATAATAATTACCGCACTCATTGCAGATGCTGGTGCTTTTAACAGAAAGAAACAAGGAATCATAATTAAGCAACCTAAAGTGATTGTCATTTTTCGTGTTTTGTCAACAGACCATCCTGCTGAAAGTCTATTTTTGGCAAGTAAGCCACCAAATATAGCTCCAATCATAGCTCCAACATAAGGTACCCATGCCGAAAATGCAATTTGTTTAACATCCATTCCAAAAACTTCCGATAAGTAAATGGGTATCCAAACTATAAAAAGCCACCAGATAGGGTCAATGGCTGCAGAGGCTATGATTACTCCCCAACTTTCTTTATGTTTAAGCAATTGACTAGTGTCTGGCGTATAACCTTCATCATAATTACCATCCTCATCAATATCTTGATTTCTTTGACCCGAAAGAATATATTTTTTTTCGTTATCTGTCAACCAAGGGTGTGTTTTTGGCGGTGCCTTTACTACGAATAACCAAGGCAGAAGCCATAAAAAACCAAGTACTGCAACGACTATAAATATAGCCTTCCAATCGAAATATACAGCTAACAACCCAATTACTGGATAAGCTACTATACCTCCTATCGCTGCTCCAGAATTAAAGATTCCTTGAGCAAGTGCACGTTCCTTAGTTGGAAACCACTCTGCATTGGCTTTTGCAGCTCCTGGCCAGTTACCAGCTTCTGCAATACCCAATATTGACCTAAAGATTGAAAAACTGAGTACTCCTTGGGCAAATGCATGTAACATGGTAGCTATAGACCATACACCGATTGAAAGAGCAAAACCAAGTCTGGTACCTATCCAATCAAAAATTTTACCGAAAAGGGCTTGACCACCAGCGTACGATAGTATAAATACAACTGATATGGTACCATAGATTGCCTTATGACCATCTGCATCCATTTCGGGAAATAAATCTTTAGCTATATCAGGCCATAAGGCTCCAAAAGCCTGCCTATCTATATAGTTTATAACTGCTGCCAAAGCTACAAATCCTACTACCCACCATCTTAATCCTTTTAGTTTCATATTTAGTTATTTTTTTTCTTGCACCGATTATTACTTTATATAATAAATTGACAAACTCTAAATTAAATTTTTAGCTTGCGGAAAAAATAAGCAATATTATAGTAGAGCTCAACTCTGATAAGAACTCGAACTATGCTCTACTTCCATTTAAAATATTTTCTAAAGACAAATCGTGCATTTTGCCTTAGCTATATTTCTTCTTTGCCATTATAACAATATTGATATAACATTTTAAAATGGCCTTTCATTTTTTGTTTTGCTAATTTTGGGTTTTGATCTTTAATTGCGTTATAAATATCTGTATGCTCCTGTATTCCTAAAAATGCTTGGTTTTCATCGCAAACATGATGTTTTTCGAAATTGGTGATAATCTCAGGTGTTATAATTAACATTAAGGTATTTAACGTACTGTTACCACTGGCCTGTGCTATAGCTAAATGAAATAGTAAATCCTCCTGAACGGCATCTTCACCTACCATTACTTTTTCGGAATAGGCATCTAATGCCTCTTTAATTTTTACCAAATCTTTCTTAGATCTTCTTGTCGAAGCCAATCCAGCCGTTTTTAATTCCAACAAAATCCTAGTTTCTACTAATGACTTAAAGTCTGGTTCTTGCAAACTTAGAATATCATCAATCATTCCGTTCATAGCAGTAACACCTATATTTGCTACAAATGTTCCACTTTGAGGTATGGATTTTAATAATCCATAAAATTCCAGTTTCTGAATCGCTTCTCTTACATTACTTCTACTTACACCGAACTTTTCAGATAACATTCTCTCTGATGGCAATTTCTCACCAGGTTCTAAATTTTTATAATTAATAAGATCCCTTATTTTAGAAATGATAGTGTTTAAAACTTCTTGATTATCATTTTTAGTAATTACTTCTAAATTCATGTATTGTGTATTTTTATTATTTAAACTGGTTAACCAATTTTTCCAGTTAAATTTATAAAAAAAATATCAGCTAATCAATGTTTAATTAGTTTCTTTTAAAATTTAGATTTTACCGACCCTATTGGAGTCGGTAAAAACCTAAATTAAACTAACTCAAATAATATTTTCTATTCCTAATTATACCCTAGTAACTAAATTTATTAATGACTAGTTGGCAAGATTAGGGTTTCTATCTATCTCATCTTGTGGAATTGGAGTATCATAGTCTACCGAAGCATTCCAGTCTGGTTTTGCTCCTTCGTAACCAGAAGCACTAAATACTACGTCTCCTAACTGTCTTCTTTTTATATCATACCATCTTTTACCTTCAAAAGCGAGTTCTATTCTACGCTCTTCCAATACATCGTTAACTGTTATTGATGAAAGGTCTGCAGGAACTGCACTTGGCGGAACAGTTACTGGAACATATCCTCCATTTGTGGATTCGCCACCATTTCTAGCTCTTCCCCTTACTTCATTAAGGAAATTAACTGCATCTGCCGCACCAATTTCTACACCCGCTTCTGCAGCAATTAGTAATACCTCCGCATAACGTAACATTGAATAATTATGGCTTGTTGCTCTTTTATTTCCACGAGCATATTCTCCTGGAAAACGTAAGTATTTAGCTATGTACGGTGAATTAACAGCATGCTCGTGTCCGCTACTTTGAAAATTAGTATAATCTACTGTAACATCATTTATTAAAGCCTCTGTTTGGAAACTAACACGCGTTCTATAATCGTCTGGATCAAAAGAGTCGTACACGGCCATGGTGGGAGTTGCAACTGACCAGCCTCCACCAGCACCATCATCATCACCTCTAATACCTGTCATAGGAGCGGTTTGGTCATAAGCATTATCGGGAGCTTCGACATTATTATAATCTAACACAAAGATTGGCTCTTTAGAAGCATCTATTTTATTAGCATTAAATAAAGTCTGGAAATCAGGATCTAAATCTACGTCATAAGTTCCCTTGTTAGTAATCACTTCTTTAGCTTTATCATAAGCCATTTGCCAATATGGGCTACCTGAAGTATTGCCAGCCAATGTTAAATATACTAAAGCTAAATATGACTTTGCAGCCGCTTTAGAAGGTGTAGCTCTAGAAGTTACGATATTTGGTAACCATTGTTCAGCATATTCCAAATCTGAAATAATTTTTTCATAAACCTCTGCTTCTGGTGTATTACTTATTGTACTAGCTGCTTCTATATCAGAAGCGGGTGCATCTATGTAAGGAACATCACCAAACAGTCTTACTAAATGAAAATAATAAAACGCTCTTGCAAAATACGCTTGTGCTACAACTGGATTTTTAAATTCATCATCTGCAGTAACTTGGTCAGCTCCGGCAATGGCGTTATTCGCAGCTGCTATTCCTAAATAAGTTCTGGTCCAAGGGTCATAAACCATTTCATTATCTCCAGTTATTGTATGCATATTCATCTCTACCCTGTGTGTTTGAGAAGAGTTAAGGTTAACCATATCAGAACGTAACAATAACGCTATAGATAATTTTCTTCCCCAAAACTCTTCATTGATAGCATGGGTTAAAGAAGCGTTTACCGCCAATTGTATATCATCTGTAGTTTGAAAAAATCCATCTGGAGACAATAGCCCTACCGGTTCTTCTTCTAAATCGGAACATCCTATTATTGACAATCCTATCAATAACAGTAAAATTTTGTGTACTTTCATAATTTTTTCTTTTAAAATTAAAATATTCTTTTCTTTAGTTTCGATTAAAATGTTAAATTAAGGCTGAAACTTACAGATTTCACTGTTGGGTAATTTCCGAAATCAAACCCTCTCGTTGTATTTCGGGCTGTATTATTACCACTTTGGCCGCCTTGAGCACCAAAGTAATTTACCTCTGGATCTAAACCTGAGTAATCAGTAATAGTCAACAAGTTTTGAGCACTTACCGATAATCTTAATTTTTCTATACCGATATTTTTAATAACATCTGAAGAAAAATTATAACCTAAGGCTATATTCTTTAATCTTATATAGCTTCCATCTTCTACAAAACGAGAAGAAATTTCTCTAAAGCTATTATTACCTACACGTGGTTGATTTGTATTGGTGTTTGTAGCTGTCCAGGCGTTATTAAAATAATCATAAGTAGTATTGGCATCACCATTATTCAACTGTACGTTGGTCATATTAAAAATTTCTCCACCTTGTGATCCTTGGAAAAAGATGTTCAGGTCAAAATCTTTATATTTAAAGTTATTTGTAAAACCCCAAGTGAAATCTGGGTTAGGATTACCAATAATTGTTCTATCATCATTAGTAATATCTCCGTCGTCATCTAAATCTGCAAATAATGGGTCACCAGCAACACCACCTGATCTAGTTGCAGTACCAGCTGGTAAAGCACCTCCTTGGTAAACTCCGGCATAATCAAATCCATAAAAAAGACCTACTTCTTCACCTTCTCTTAAGATATAAGTATTATTTACGCTAAAATAACTTGGAGCACCATTTCCAAAATAATCATCACCATTTATTAAAGAGGTTACTGTATTTTTATTCTTAGAGAATACCAAATCTGTATTCCATGAGAAATTTTCGTTTGAAATATTTCTTGTGCTTAAAAAAACTTCTAAACCTCTATTCTTAACCTCTCCAACATTTTTCAGTATTTCATCATTATAGAAACCTAAATACCATGGCAACCCTCTGTCAACCATAATTAGGTCTTTGGTATCAATATTATAATAATCTAAAGAAAGTGTAATTTTATTGTTTAACAATCCTAAATCCAAACCTAAATTTGTTTGATAAGACGATTCCCATTTTAAATCTGGATTGGCTGGTTGGTTTGGAGTAATAGCTTGAACTGTTGAACCGTTACTTGAAGCGTATATATTTTCTAAACTTGCTAAAGATTGGTAAGGACTAATTGCTGGGTTACCAGTTACACCATAACTTGCTCTTAACTTTAAGTTAGAAATAGTTTCGCTATCCTTTAAAAAGTCTTCGTTAGAAATTTTCCAACCTAATGCACCTGATGGGAAAATAGCATATTTTTCATTTTCAGCAAAGTTTGATGCACCATCGCGTCTAACTGTAGCAGTAATTAAATACTTATCGTCATAATCAAAATTTACCCTCCCGAATTGAGATTGAATTTCTTTTTCTGTTACAAATATATCACCAGATCCAGGCTGTATTAAGTTTGTGGCTGTCCATAAACCATAGTAAGAAAATGAATCTGAAATTGTGCCAGTACCTTCGTTATATGATCCTTTGTTAGTGTTTTTTTGATATGAAACACCAGCTAATAGAGTTAAATTACCTTTTCCTATTTCTTTATTATAAGTTAAATAGTTTTCACTTAGTACACTCTTACTCTTACCTTCATCAATAATCGCTCTACCGTCAATTCCACCTGCTGTTATTTGTAGAGTACGTGGCATGTAGATTCCTCTAAATTGATTTCTAGTGCTTATTCCGAAAGTAGTTTTAAAGGTTAAACCTTCTATAATTTCATAATTTGCATAAAAATTTGCTCTGAAATTTTCTATTTCAGTATCATCATCTCTTTGAGTTGCAACAGCGAACGGATTATCTACTTCATCACCAATTTGGTCATTGGTTGTAAAAGAACCGTCTTCATTGTAAATACCTTTGTCTGGAGCAAAACGCATTGCTAAAGACACAACATCGTCACCACCTACTGTTACAGAACCGTTTGATTGGGTTGTAACACCACTTTTTGTACTTAAACCTCCTGTCAAATTAAGCCCAACTTTCAATTTATCGGTAACTTGTGCATCTAAGTTCGATAAGAATGTTACTCTTTCATAATCAGAATTAACCAATAGACCATCTTGCTTAAAATATGTACCAGAGGCATAATAATTTACCTTTTCAGAACCTCCTGAAACTGATAATTGATGGTTTTGTGTGCTACCAGTTCTATAAATTAAGTCTTGCCAATCTGTATCTGCTGCACCTTGAACGTAAGGATTAGTGTTACCTTGATTAGTTCTTATTTGATTCTGATAATCGGCAAAATCACTTGCGTTTAATAAATCTAATTTATTGGCCGTATTTTGAACAGAATAAGTGGAATTTAATTCAATATTTAATTTACCACTTTTACCTTTTTTGGTTGTTACCAATACCACACCGTTAGCACCTTGAGAACCATAAATAGCAGTTGCAGACGCATCTTTTAAAATTTGCATTGATTCAATATCACCAGCTTGAGGCATACTAGCACCAACAAAACCATCTACAACTATGAGTGGGTCACTACTTGCATTAATAGAGGTGTTACCTCTAATTTTAATACTGATAGGTGCACCAGGCTCACCACCGTTGTTAGATTGAACATCAACACCAGCTGCACGTCCTTGAAGTGCTTGTGCTGCATCCAAAACAGGAAATGCCGTCAATTCTTCGGTTTTTACCGAGGATACTGAACCAGTTACATCACTTTTTCTACGTGCACCATAACCTACGACAACAACTTCGTCTAAGATTGCGGCATCTTCTACTAATGCTACGTCAATAGTTTTTTGATCGGTTATTGTAAACGATTGAGCTACAAAACCTACAAATGAAAACTGTAGCACATCACCACTTTTAACGTCAATTGAATAATTACCGTCAAAATCTGTGGTAGTACCTGTAGAGGTCCCTTCAATAAGTATTGATGCACCTGGAATTGGCGACTGATCTTTAGCATCAGTAACCGTACCTGTTAAGGTGTAATTGTCTTGAGCGAACAATGTAATACTGAATAATAATATTACAGCGAACGCTAAATTTGATTTTAATTTCATAATTAATTTGTATTATGTTAAGTTAGACTTACTTGTCCAAATTGGTTATCCAAATTGGTTTACCAGTTTGGTTTTCCAAAAATAGACTAATATTTTGTTCTGACAAATTTTTTAACAAAAAAAAGTCATTATTTCATAAAATTTTTGAAAATAGGCTGGTAGATTGGTCTCTTAAGACTCCTTATCTCCGAAATAGGAGACCCCATCACCACTTAAAAAATCTTCTCTTACAGGGCTAAAGGTGTCAATTAGCATCCCCTCTTCCAAACAAACTGCACTATGCAATAAATTTGGTTCGATATATACTCCATCTCCTGCTTCTACAATTTGCTTTACGCCATCAATTTCAAATTCAAATTTACCAGAAACACAATAGGTAGCTTGTGTGTGAAAGTGTTGATGTGGTGAACCTAATGCCCCTTTCTCAAATTTTACTTGAACCATCATAATTTGGTTATCATAACCCAAGAACTTCCTTGATACTCCACCACCAAGTTCTTCCCATTCTATGTTTTTTGTGATGATGTACTTTTCGCTAAATCGTTTCATTTATTTAATTTTAATTATTTTGTTTTATTTGAAATAATAAGAACCTGACCACTCATAATTCTTATCGTTAATTTTAACAGTATGCTTTGTTTCTGTTGAAGCATTTGTATTGGCTGTTATAAATATTTTTGAATTACCTTTTATATTGGTTATTTGTATAGCAGTGTAAGATTCACTATCTAAAATTACTTTAAGCTCCTTTATATTACTGTTTGAATTTACTGCAGATTCTGAAACTGGGCTATAGCTTCCATGTGCTTCAATAGTTGAAACAAATAAGGTGTTTTTGGCATTTTTACGTCTTAATATTAAAGCAGGATCTCGACGTAGGTTAAATTCTGGGTCATTAGCACCAATTCTGGTAAATAATAATTCATCATAATTATTAGTAGTGGTTGTTAATGTATAGAACTTGTTATTGTTAAACCATGAGAATTTAGAATTATTGCTATTTGCTTTTGCTTTTGCTTCTAGATACAAATGTTGATAGCCATTCTTATCACCTAGTGGTTTCAAAATTGCTGAAGTTTTATAATCAAAATTGGTCTGCAATACTTGCCCGAAGTAATAAAAAGGAAAATCGTATTGGTTAGCTGAAATGGAAGTCACCTTCATAATATCCAGTAGATATGGTTTTTCGAAATCACTATCTTTTATAACTGCCATAGTACGAAGCATCTCAGTTCCAGGATAGGCATTATCCTCTTTAGCACTTACAACTTGAACATTTTTGTTTTCTGAAGAAAAATAATGTAAAACGGAATGGTGCTGACTGCCAATTTCATACTCTCCATTAAAATGGGAAGTTTCATTTTGCGTCACGGTATTGTGTGCAATGGTTTGTTTTGCCCAAGTTTTATTCTCTTTTAGGTAGTTTCCACCGCCTTTCTGCTCAATATTTACAAATCGTGCTAAACCATAATCTTGAATGACTTCTTCTCCATTTTCATATAGTGAATACGATAGCTTATCATAATGACCATGACTTGATCCTTGAGAAGCATATTTAAAAACCAATTCTAGATCATCATTTCGTAAAATACCTACACCTCCCTGTTTACCATCTGGTCCATCTGATAAATTAATTGATTTTTTATCGAATGGTTTTGTGAGTCCTTTTTTAATACCAAGGGCAACGGCCAAACCGGAATCATCAAGCAATACACGATCTTGTTTTTTCGCAATACTTAATAATCCAGGGTCTTGTTCACCATAATGATAAGAAATATCAACAGCGGTTACTAACGCGTTGTTATAATATGACATTCCTTTCTGACCATCATTAAGTGGAAAAAAATCACCATCTGCATCAGACAGGTTCAATAATGCATTTATAGATTTTAGAAGCACACCATCCTTATATTCAAAAATCTTTAATTCTGGTTTTACGTTGTGCAAGCCTTCTGCAAAAATTAAAAAAGGATACATTGCGTAGCGTTGGTAATATGGTCCTTCATTATAATAACCATCGGGTGAAAAAGGTTCTTCAATATTTGCTAAAAAACCAGCTTTACCATCCTTATTTAAAAATCCTCCATCATCATCTTTTGCCGTTGTATCTAATTTTAAATCTTTAATTCCGTATAAAGCACGATCTATCAATTCTTCATCACCCATTACCAAACCAATCATACCAACTGCCGCATTTCCCCAAGTGCTGTGATTATGAACTCTTTGGTAAAACTGTGGACTATCCACCGAAATATGATCTGCAAATGGTCTAAAAAGATTTGTTTCCAGTTTATTACGTTCTTCTTCTGTTAAATAATTATAAATACAGTCATAAGCCTGACTAACGTAAACTAACCAATTGGAATCATTTAAACATTGCCAAAACAATTTCCCTCTTGCATAAGATCTTGTTTTTGGATGCAATGGTAATTTTTTATACATTTCCTCATATTGCATCAACATATCTTTTACATATTTGGCATACTTCTCATCATCTAAAATTTGATATAATACTCCTGCTTTTTGTAACACATCCCAATTACGTTTATGTCTAACATGGGTGTAGCCACCTGAATAATCTTTGGGAATGGGTACTTCTATTCCTGAAGCAATTTCGGCATCAATTTCGGCTTTTGTAGCTGCTAAAGATTCATCAAAAATCGGAATACTTCCTAAATTTGATCGAATATTTTTTACACCTTGTTTTGTTAGGATTAGTTTTGGATGATTGTTATCATTTACAGATGTCTCATCAACTTTTTCAGATATAGATTGTTTTTTACAAGATGATAAAACGAACAATGATAAAATCAATATGCTTAAATATACTTTAATTATTCTCATAATAGGTTTTATTCTAATACATTAATTTCATCTCCAAATTCTCTTGGACCTTAATTTCTCCAGAATTCGAAATTTGATTGTTAGCATGTGAATTATTTTTGGCTCCCCATAGCAATGCGATTAACTTTACGGGGTTATTTTTGAAAGTATTATTTCGAATATCAACATTTACAATGCCCCTTGTGTTCAAAAGAATACCATTTTCTTCTGTTCCACCACAATTTGTAAAGGTTGAGTTGGTTACCAACAAGTTCCCTCCAATTGTCGATTCATCATAGCCACCTCGATAATAATCAATAACATTTTGTTTTACGTTGTTGAAGTTGCAATTATCTATTGTTAAATACTCAGAATTGTAATCTCCTTTATCGTTGGTTTCTTCGGATAATTCTATTCCGTTTTCACAATTTGAAATGGAGGTGTTTTCAAAAGTTACACGTTCTGCAAAAGATTCTTTATACACCTTTAACACATAGTTAAAATCGCTGATTTCAGAATTTGTAACTGTTAATCCGAAATGGTTAGACATATTTTCCTTTAAACTTGCAAAGGCATAATTTGTGTTGTTTCCTTTTAATATGATATTATTAACCGTTAGCTTTCCTTTAGGTTGTAAAAAAAATAATGGTGTTTCAGACGCTCCTAAAAACACAAGTTGTGCTTTTTCGTCTCCTTGAGATTGGATAGTTACCGTTTTATTGATAACTAAAGATTTATCTAAACTGTAAACACCTTTTGCTAAAGCGATAATATCTCCATTATTGGCATCGTTTATTTTAGTTTGTAATTCTTCTACCTTAGTTACAGCATGTGTTGTTGGATCTTTAGATTCAACTTCGTTAGAATACCAAGTAGTGCCATATCTCGATTTATCTAAAATTTTGGGATTTGTAACATCTGCACTTACAACGGCACCAATACCGTTACTGTCTTTTCTTGAGTTTCCAAATAAGTCTTTAACAATAGTATCAAAACCGAATCCGTTATAAACATCTACATCACTTGGAAGTCCTGTTGGAATTAAAATGTTATCTGATAATTTCTTCAATTCTAATGACGCAGAAATAATTCCTCCATCAAAATCCTTGAAATTTACACCTTGATTATCTACTATGTTACTCTTGAAAATAACCCCATCCGCTTTATCATTTTCCACAACAATGTTATCTAACCCTTTCTCATTGTAGACAATATTATTGGCAACGGTAGTTCTGATTGCTCTTGCTGAGCGGATTTCAGATTCTGGTAGTACATCTGCTTGAGCAATGTTTGTGCCTACACCAAACTGCCAAGGAGAACTACAGTTTACATATGTGTTATATGCAACTACAACATCTGTTACCTGATTGTAACGATTTAACGGTGATTTTGGAATACCATTCATCACAGCCAGTGGACTTCTAAAACTTTTCCCTTTTAAATTATAGAAATAATTATTGGTGACCCAATGGCCAGTATTGATTATTCTAATTCCACCAATATTTTCGTTGATACCGTCACCAATAAAATAATTACCATCAATAATTGAATAATTGCCATGACGAGTTACCAAAGAACCTTCGCTTTTATAGAACACATTATTTCTAAATTCATTAAAGTTTGTTTTACTTGAAATAACCTCAACTTCGCCATTACACTCTTCAAATAAATTATTGGCAACCAAGGTGTGACTTGGAGACATAGAAGTGAAACTATCACCCAATTGAATAGTTTCTCCACTTGGCCCACCTTTCACAGGTCTAGGTCCAAAATGGTTATTTATAATTTGATGGTGGTTATTTATACTTTCAATACCTTCTATATTTACCCGTACGGTTGGTCCTCTGTTAGTTTTACCAGCAATATAACAGTTACTTAATTCGTTGTGTCGTCCATAAAATTGAACCCATAAATCGTCATCATCTCTTTTTGGTTTGTTAAAATCTTCAATTACGCAATTGGTAACTTTACAATTATTTGCTAATCTATCTTCATCTATCCGAAAAGCTATTACATTTTCTGAAGGTGAATAACCATTTCTAAAATGCAAACCGCTAACCACTAAATATTCGCCACCAAAAGCTAAGTTTGAAACACCTTCAATAAAAACTTCACCATCGGTTTCTGCTTTAATTGTTATAGGGTTTTCTTTTGTTCCTTTTCCTGTAAATTTTATTTCGACGTCTTTCCAAATTCCATTGGCTAAAACAATATTGTCTCCAGGTTTTACTTTTGAGATTGCGTTGGATAATTCAGTCGGCGTAGTTACTTTTATTTCATTCAGAATTGATTTTTTGCCACATGCAAGCAGTAAGATAAGGACTGATAGAAAGATAATATTTTTCTTCATTTTAATAGAGATTCATTCCTATTTCTTTTATAAAAAGCGATATTAATATGTAATTATAAATTGGTTTACCAGTTTGGTTTACCAAAATTACATATATTTGTTCAATAAACAATGGGTTTTATAAAATAAATTTATTTTCATGAAAAAATTATCATCAACAAGCAGAGCTAAACTTCAAAAAATAAGCACAGCAACCATTGCTACTTGTCTTTTTAAAAAAGGATTAAAAAACCAATTTATTCAGAATGTAAAACCTCTTAAAAAAGGAAAACCAACAATGGTAGGCGAAGCATATACATTAAGATATATTCCTGCAAGGGAAGATTTAAATGACATATCTGTTTTTAAAAATCCTGAACATCCACAACGAGTTGCTGTAGAAACCTGTCCAGAAGGTGCCGTGCTAGTTATGGATAGTAGAAAAAATGCAAGAGCTGCTTCGGCCGGGTCTATTTTGGTTACGAGATTAATGAAACGCGGTGTTGCTGGAATTGTTACAGATGGCGGATATAGAGATTCGGCTGAAATTGCTGAATTAGAAATTCCTTCATATCATCAACAACCCTCTGCACCTACAAATTTAACCCTTCATCAGGCTATAGAAATAAATGCCCCAATTGGTTGTGGGGATGTTGCCATATTTCCTGGCGACGTACTTGTGGGTGATGATGATGGTGTTATGGTTATTCCTGCTGAAATTGTTGATGAAGTGGCTGACGAATGCATTGAAATGACCATTTTTGAAAATTTTGTGTTGGAAAAAGTGAATGCGGGTAAATCTATTATCGGATTGTATCCACCAACGAGAAAAGAAACTTTAGCTGAATTCGAAAAATGGAAAAAAGAAAAATTATAAATACATTTACAACTAATAGATAATCAACTTAATTTCTTATTTAA
The DNA here is from genome assembly GCF_034296135.1 of Aureibaculum koreense. NCBI lineage: Bacteria > Pseudomonadati > Bacteroidota > Flavobacteriia > Flavobacteriales > Flavobacteriaceae > Aureibaculum > Aureibaculum koreense. The sequence continues at coordinate 105,470 of NZ_JAXKVV010000005.1, read as the reverse complement.
ATATTGGTCTAATTTGCCTACCATTAGCAATATTTATATTATCTTTATACTGAATACTGAGATTTTAGTTGGACCAAAATATCCAGATTAATATATAATTTTACATTGCAAAAACCTTTTCTTTTTTACTTAGAGAAAGAGGTAACGGCGAGCTACTTAATTAACAAAAGAAAATCAAAACAAAAAATTGTACCATATAGGATTAGACATTGGAAGCTCTTCTATTAAAGCTGCATTGGTTAAAATAGAATCTGGAAAAAGCGTTGGCGTAGTTCAAGAACCAGAAACAGAAATGAGCATGTTGGCGTTAAAAAATGGTTGGGCAGAACAAAGCCCCGAAGATTGGTGGCAACATGTTTGCAACGCCATTAAAAAGTTAAAGAAACTTCATAATATATCAAAAATAGATATTAAAGGAATAGGTATTGCTTACCAAATGCACGGATTAGTTGTTGTTGACAGAGAGGGAAAGCCTCTTAGAAAATCCATTATTTGGTGCGATAGCAGGGCCGTTGAGATAGGAAATAATGCTTTTCAAAAAATAGGGGAAGAAAAATGCACTTCACATTTATTAAACTCACCTGCAAATTTTACAGCATCTAAACTAAAATGGGTAAAAGATAATGAACCTGAAATTTATGAAAAAATCTATAAATTCATGTTACCAGGAGATTATATCGCCTTTAGATTTTCCAATGTAATCAACTCCACTATTTCAGGATTATCTGAAGGAATTTTTTGGGATTTTAAAAACGAAAAAGTTGCCGATTTTTTATTGGGACATTACGGTATTGATAAATCTTTAGTCCCTGATATTGTTGATACTTTTGGCCTACAATCTGTAATTGATAAAAAGGGAGAGGCGGAAAGTGGTCTCGCTGTGGGCACTCCAATCTACTACAGATCAGGAGACCAACCTAACAATGCCTTATCGTTAAATGTTTTTAATCCAGGTGAGGTAGCTGCTACCGGAGGTACTTCGGGTGTGGTTTATGCAGTAACGGATAATTTATCAGGCAAAGAAAGTACTCGGGTCAATAATTTTGCCCATGTTACTTACAACAAAAAGAACCCCGTTTTGGGTAAACTTTTAAATATAAACGGAGCGGGAATTCAATACCGTTGGCTCTTTAATAATCTCTCTGTTAGTTCTTATGTAGAAATGAACAGTTTGGCAACTGAAATTCCAGTTGGTTCTGATGGGGTTTGCATTTTACCCTTTGGTAATGGAGCAGAGCGAATGTTAAATAACAGGAATATAGGTACAAGAATTATCAACTTAAACCTAAACAACCATAATAAAGCACACTTATGCCGGGCTGCCCTAGAAGGTATCGCTTTTTCTTTTGTTTATGGTATGGAAATACTAAAATCGGATGGGGTTGTAATCAAAGTGATGCGTGTAGGTAATGATAATTTATTCCGCTCTGAGATTTTTGCGAACACCGTGGCAACACTTATAGAACAAGATATAGAAATTTACAGCACAACAGGTGCTATTGGTGCCGCTAGGGCATGCGAATTACATAATGGGAGTTTTGAAAATTTCGGTAAAATTATAATGGAAAATGATTATGTAATGACCGTTAAACCACTTAAGGATAAAAAGGTTTATGAAAAAGCTTATCATAATTGGAAAAAAGAACTAGAAATTATAATAAATCATAGCTAAAAAATTACAATAATGGCAATAGTAGGAAACAAAGAGTATTATAAAGGGATAGGTGAAATTAAGTTTGAAGGAAAAGAATCAAACAATCCATTGGCATTCAAATATTATAATCCCAAGAAAGTGGTGGCAGGCAAAACCATGCGTGAGCATTTTAAATTTGCCATTGCGTATTGGCACACCTTCTGTGGTACTGGAGGGGATCCTTTTGGTCCTGGTACACAAAATTTTGAATGGGACAAATCTTCTGACCCAGTTCAAGCTGCAAAGGACAAAGCTGACGCCGCATTTGAATTTATCTCTAAAATGGGATTCGATTATTTCTGTTTTCACGATTATGATCTGATTCAAGAAGGAGCAACGTTTGCTGAGTCTGAAGAAAGATTAAATACAATTACAGATTATATTAAAGAAAAACAGACAAAATCTGGTATTAAATTACTTTGGGGAACCGCTAATTGTTTTTCAAATCCACGTTATATGAACGGTGCAGCTACTAATCCTGATTTTGATGTGGTTGCAAGAGCAGGAGGGCAAATTAAATTAGCGTTGGATGCCACAATAAAATTAGGCGGTGAAAACTATGTATTTTGGGGAGGTAGAGAAGGTTATATGTCTTTATTAAATACCGATATGGGTCGTGAATTAGATCATATGGGGCAGTTTTTATCTATGGCTAGAGATTACGCACGTAGTCAAGGTTTTAAAGGAAACTTTTTTATTGAACCGAAACCTATGGAACCCATGAAACACCAATACGACTTTGATACAGCAACAGCTATTGGTTTTTTAAAAGAATATGGATTGGATAAAGATTTTAAAATTAATATAGAGGTAAACCACGCTACACTGGCCCAACATACTTTCCAACATGAAATGGAGGTAGCGGCAAAAGCGGGAATGTTGGGCAGCTTAGATGCCAACAGGGGCGATTATCAAAACGGTTGGGATACGGATCAATTTCCAAACAACATCCAAGAGACAACCGAGGCTATGTTGGTATTTTTAAAGGCTGGGGGCTTGCAAGGTGGCGGTATCAATTTTGACGCAAAAATCAGAAGGAATTCAACGGATTTGGAAGATGTTTTCCATGCTCATATTGGCGGTGCAGATACTTTTGCCAGGGCATTATTAATTGCCGATAAAATTATTACATCTTCACCTTATGAGAAATTAAGAAAAGAGAGATATAGTTCTTTTGATACTGGAAAAGGGAAAGATTTTGAGCAAGGCAAACTTAACCTTCAAGATTTATATAAGATTGCCCAAGAAAATGGCGAACTATCGTTAAAAAGCGGTAAACAAGAACTTTTTGAAAACATTATTAATCAATATATTTAATCTAAAATAATCAACATACAAAGGTTAGTATTGTTCAGGTTACAATCAAAATCCAATCAAGAAAGTGTTACTTCCAAAAACAAATCATTATTTGGTTTAACGACTAGTTTACATTTAAACTTAAAAAATCTTGTAGGTGATAATGGAAAAGTATTTGGTCCAGAGCATTTCGGATATTCTGCACAAGCAAACATGTTAGGTGTTAAATTCATAAACCAAACAATCTTGGCAAAAACATTGATATTTCTTCGATGTAAGTAATCAACATCAACACAGCTACCATAATTGCTAAAAACGGTAGCAAAGGTCTTATTACCTGTGTAACCGAAACTTTTGCAACGCCACTGCCCACAAAGAGCAGCGTACCTACCGGCGGTGTACAAACACCAATACACAGATTTAATACGATTACGATACCAAAATGTACCTGATCCATCCCTAAAGCGGTTACTACTGGAAGAAAAATTGGGGTAAATATCAAAACGGCAGGTGTCATATCCATAAAGGTGCCAATAATTAGTAAAATAATATTGATTGCTAAAAAGATAGCAATTTTACTGTTTAACGATTCTAACAGAAAAGAACTGATCATTTCAGGAATACCCTCAAAGGAAAATAACCATGACATTGACATAGAGGTACAAATTAAAAACATAACCACGGCAGTTGTTTTTGCACTAGCCAATAATATGTTGGGGAAATCCCTCATTTTCATGTCCCCGTAAATCAAAGCCAATATTGCGGCGTATAATACTGCAATTACGGATGCTTCCGTAGCTGTGAAAACGCCCGCAACAATTCCTCCAACTACAATGACAAGGAGTAACAAACTGAAAAAAGCTTTTCTGAAAAAAGTCCAAACTTCTAAAAAAGTAGCCCGCTGTCCTCTTTTAAAATTTTTGCTTATCGCAATAAAGGCGACATATCCCATAATGGCAAAACCCAATAAAATTCCTGGTAAATAACCCGCAATAAAAAGGGCTGCCACCGAGGCTGTTCCACCACTTGCCAAAGCATATACAATTAGAATATTACTTGGTGGAATTAACAATCCTGTAGTTGATGAGGTTATATTTACGGATGCACTTAAAGTTCTTGGGTAGCCTTCATCTTCCATTCTATCAGTCATAATTGAACCAATTGCGGATGCTGCTGCAAGAGCTGAACCTGAAATTGCTCCAAAAAGCATTGAAGCCAATACGTTTACATACGCCAACCCACCAGGAAGGCTCGCCACCAGAGATTTTGCAAAATTTATGAGTCTGTTGGCAATACCACCACGATTCATAATTTCCCCCGCCAATATAAAAAACGGAATGGCCAATAGAGCAAAACTGTCAATTCCCGTAGTCATTCGTTGTGCAATGGTTGTTAAACCTGGCAAATTATCAATATTCAACAATAAACTCAGCGTGGTTGAAATACCGATACTATATGCAACAGGTACTTTTAATAATAATAGCACAAAGAAACTAACAAATAAAACAATAATACTTATAACTTCTATGCTCATAATTAATTACTGGTTTCGTTAGAATATATTGTTGAAATATGATAGATGGAAAAGCACATAATAAGCAATCCGCTAAAAGGCATAATGGCATAAACATAACCCAACGGGATTCTTAAAGTACCAGAAAGTTGCTCTAAGTGTAAGGTGGTATAAACTAAGTTGGATCCTCCGATAACCATAACAATGAGTGCAAAAAGAAATATAAATAGCTCTATGAGAATGGATGCTTTTCTTTTATTGGCCATAGAGAGTTTTTCATATAAAAAATCCATGGAAAGATGCTCTCTTTTTGCATTGAGATAAGCTGCTCCTAAAACGGTCATCCAAATCAGTGAAAAGCGAGCGAATTCTTCCGTCCAGGAAAAAGATTCCCCTATAATATACCTGGAAAATACCTGAAATAATACGTCCAGCACTAACAGTGCAAAAATTATAATTAGAAACCATTCCAGTATTTTATTGACCTTATTAAAAACGAGTTCGGATGTTTTCATACCTATTGATTTTTAATTTGATTTACAGTATCTTCCATTTCTGGATATTCCTTAACAAATTCTTCTACAACCGATTTCGACTTTTCTGCAAACAACGATTTGTCGGGAATTATAATTTCCACCCCTGCTTCTTTGGCAACTCGCATTGATTCTTCAACAGAATCGTTCCAAAATATTTTTTGGGCTTGGGCAGATTCGTCTGCTGCTTCTTGCACCCATTTTTTTTCTTCATCGGATAATTTATCCCAATATTTTGTGCCAATTAATAGTACATCTGGCACTGCGGAATGTTGGTCCAACGTATAATATTTACTGATTTCGTAATGATTTGAAGAAACAAACGACGGCGGATTGTTTTCTGCACCATCTACAACCCCTTGTTGAATTGCCGTATAAAGTTCTCCGTATGCTAATGGTGTTGCCGAACCACCCATAGCGTTTACCATATTAATAGCCATTTGGTTGTTCATTACCCTAATTTTAAGTCCTTTTAAATCTTCGGGGGTTCTAATTGCTTTGGTACTGGTATAAAAACTTCTGCTACCAGCATCGTAATAGCAAAGGCCACGTAACCAAAACTTAGAGCCTTTTTCTAATATGGATTTACCAATAGGTCCTTCTAAAACTTCAAATTGATGGTCTTTGTCTCTGAAAAGATATGGAATTCCTAAAAGATGGTATTCTGGCACAAAATTGGACAATGTGGCTGCACTCACCTTGGTGGCCGCAACACTACCAATCTGTAGCAATTCCAATACTTCTCTTTCAGAACCTAATTGTCCGTCAGGAAAAATCTTGACTTTTAAAGTACCTCTGGATTTTTTCTCCAAGGCTTTCTGAAATTCCACTATGCCTTTGTGAACGGGATGGGACTGTGGTAAACTATGGGCTAAATAAAGCACCCGTGTGCCGTCATCTTTTTTGCAAGATGAAATAATTCCAAAAAGAAATATAATTAGTATTAATTTATACTTCATATTATTTAAAATTGAAATAATTTACCGCATTGTGATAGCAAATATTTTGTATCATCTTACCAAGGAATTCCATGTCTTTGGGCACAAGTCCGTTTTTGACATCTTCTGCTACTAAATTACATAAAATTCGCCGAAAATATTCATGTCTCGGAAAAGATAAAAAACTACGGCTATCCGTTAACATTCCAACGAATCTACTTAAAAGACCCATATTAGAAAGTGCATTCATTTGCTTTTCCATACCGTCTTTTTGGTCTAAAAACCACCATCCAGAACCGAGTTGCATTTTTCCTGGAATTCCACTTTCACTATAATTCCCCATCATTGTTGCAAATACTTCATTCTGAGATGGGTTTAAATTATAAACAATGGTTTTACTCAAAGAATTTTCAGAATCTAACTTGTTAAACAATTTTGACATTGCATCAGCTTGTCTAAAATCACCAATGGAATCGCAACCTACATCTGCACCAACTTCTTTTAGTAAGCGGTTATTATTGTTGCGTAAGGCTCCCAAATGAAATTGTTGTACCCAACCTTTAGCGTGATACATCTTGCATAATTTATATAAGATGCATGAAGCATATAAATTTGCCTCTTCCTTGGTTATTTTTTGGTCATTTAATCGTTTTTTTAAGATGACATTTACCTCTTCCTCAGTAAAATCATAGGCGTAAATTTGTTCTAAGCCATAATCCGACAAACGACAACCGTGTTCATTAAAATATTTTATTCTTCTTTGAATCGCTTCTAATAAATTATCTAGATTCTCAATAGGAAACCCAACACATGTTTCTAATTTTTTAATATAATTAGAAAAGGTATCCTTTCCGATCAAAAGCAAAGTGTCTGGCCTAAAAGTTGGGAATACTTTAGTGTAAAAACCCAACTTGGCTATTTCTTTATGATATTTTAAATCATCAATTGGGTCGTCTGTGGTACATACAACCTGAACTTTCATATCTTCTAAAAGCTGTGCCGGTGTTTTGTTTTCTAAAACTGCATTGGCCTTTTCATAAATAGCTTTTTCAGTGCTTGGCTGCAAAACATCATCTATTTCAAAATATCGTTTTAACTCTAATTGCGTCCAATGAAATAATGGATTCCTTAATGTATAAGGTGAGGTTTCTGCCCATTTCTCAAATTTTTCTTGTTTTGATGCGTTTCCGGTTATATATTTCTCTTCAATACCATTTGCTCTCATTGCACGCCATTTGTAATGGTCTCCACTTAACCATGCTTCAGTAATATTTTTAATAGGTAAGTTGTCCGCTATTTGTTTTGGAGATAGGTGATTGTGATAATCTATTATCGGCATAGCTGCCGCGTAATCATGATACAGCATTTCTGCCTCTTTTGAGTTGAGCAGAAAATTATTTGTAATAAAGTTTTTAGAATTTATTTGTTTCATTCATCTAAGCTTTTAGAAATTCCCAATTCCAATCCGCGTAATTCTGCCAGACCTCGTAGTCTTCCAATTGCCGAATATCCAGGATTGGTTTTTTTATGCAGATCGTCTAACATCTGATGTCCGTGATCAGGACGAAATGGTATTCTTACGTCCTTTCTTCCTGTCTTTTTTCTTTTTCGTTGTTCCAAAATCAAGGCTTTCATAACCCCGTACATATCTACATCTCCATCTAAATGATCAGCTTCGTAAAAATTGCCCATTTCATCTCTTTTTGTGCTTCTTAAATGTATAAAATGAATTCTATCGCCCAAGCTTTCCACCATTCTCGCCAAATTGTTATCTGTTCTTACCCCCAACGACCCTGTACAGAATGTCAATCCGTTATTTGGGCTGTCAACCGCTTTATAGATGTCGATAATGTCTTGTTCCGTACTCACAACTCTTGGCAATCCTAAAATAGGATATGGCGGATCATCAGGGTGAATGCACATTAATACACCTGCTTTTTCTGCTGTTGGAATAATTTGCTCTAAAAAATAAAAAAGATTTTCTTTTAAATCTTTTGAACCGATGTTATTGTAAGTTGCGAGAATGGTATTGAATTCTTTTAAAGTGTAACCTTCTTCTGCTCCGGGCAAGCCCGCAATAATATTTTTAATTAAAAGTTTCTTATCCGCTTCACCCATAGTTTTGAACATGGCCTCAGCAGCATCCAATTGTTTTTTAGTATAACATTCTTTTGCTCCAGGTCGCTTCAACAAAAAGACCTCAAAAACCGTGAACGCTATTGCATCAAAACGTAATGCTTTTGAGCCGTCTTCCACTTCAAATGTTAAATCGGTTCTTGTCCAATCCAGAACTGGCATAAAGTTGTAACATACAATATCGATACCACACTCACCTAGGTTAGTAAGTGTTTTCTTGTAGTTTTCAATGTACGATTTATAGTTACCTGTTTGGGTTTTAATATTTTCGTGAATAGGCACACTTTCTACGACCGACCAAGTCAACCCCGCTTGTTCAATGGTCTGTTTACGTTTATTGATTTCTTCAATCGGCCAAACTTCACCGTTTGGAATATGGTGCAATGCGGAAACTATTCCCGTTGCCCCTGTTTGTTTTATATCTGACAATGTTACAGGATCATTCGGTCCGTACCAACGCCATGTTTGTTCCAAGTTAATCATTTTAAAATTAATGATACCCAAATATAGATAATATTCGTGTACGTACACGAGAATTAAGACAACATATAACCATAAAAAAAGTCCATCCGTTTATGACACGATGGACTTTCTATTTTTAGAAAAATAGACTTTTATGATTTTAATATCTCAATCATAATATCCAATTCACTTACCAATTTATCATTAGATCCGCTAAAACCAACAGATTTGAATTTAATATTACCGTCAGGGCCAATGATAACTTTCATAGGGATGCCAGTAACCCCGTATTTCTTGGCAACCTCGAAGTTGTTACTATCTTCTATCATATTGTCGTATAAAACGTGAAAGTCGTATTTGTTATCTTTAATAAAATCCGTAACCAATTTTTCTCGATTATCCCCACGTTCAAATGTATCTATAAACAGTAATTTTACATTTTTATCGTCTTTGTATTTTTCAACAACTTGCTGCATGCCCGGGAACGATGCCTTACAAGGACCGCACCAAGTTGCCCAAAAATCGATGATTACAGTTTTCCCTTTTAGAGAAGATAGGGTAACGTCTTTTCCTTCGGTGTCTTTAAGTGTGAAATCAGAGGAAGGCTCGTCCAGCATTTCCTTTTTAACCTCTGCTATTTTCTTCTCACGTCCTATTTTTTCTAATTTTGCAAGAGCAGTATTCGCATCGCCACCATCAAGATTATTTTTTGAAAACGCCAATTTGTAATTTTCTTTTATTTTAGACGTTCCTTGTCCTTTTTTTATAAAATTTTCAGCTTTTTCCATTGCAACATCATACTGCTCGTCCGCCATCAAATAATCGATATATCTTTCATTTACTTCGGCAGTTTGTCCTTTGTCATAAATTCTTTCTTGATAGCTAATGGCTTCTTTTACTTTACCTTGTTTAAACAAAATAAGGGCGTATGTATCCGCCACCATATTATAAGTACCATTAATATTGTTTTTGAATTGATTTTCGGACATATAATCCGGTTTGTCTGTTGGATTATCTTTTAAACTTTGCATCAAATCGACCGATTTTTTAGAGATTTTAGCTGCAAAGTCCAAATTCTCTCCTTTTTCTGCCAAAGGCCAAGCAATATTATTATACAATCCTGCTTTTGACTGTTTATTGGTTATTTTATTGGCATATTCATCAAACTTATCGGTATTGCCATTTGCATGATATTGCCTTGCTAATGTTTGAGCCATATAACCGCCAACACCTTCCAAGTCATTATATTTGTTCAAATATTCATTAAAAACCTCTTCCTTACTGTCCAAATCTTTTGCGTCAAAAAACTTTTTACCATAACTGTTTTTTACAATTTTTCCATTAGGGAATTTATTAATTGCAATTTCCGAAATAGAATCAGATAACGCGGTATTATTTAGTGTTCTATTTAGGTTTATTAAATCAGAATATTCGTCCTCGGTTAAATCGCTTTTAGCCGATAAAGTTGCTAAATAATCCTTAATTTGTTTTTCACCTTCAACTTTATCATTTCTATAGAGCAAATTTAAATAAGTTGTATTCCATTTATCTTTAAGTTCTGGGTGATTGGTTAAATCTTCCTTAATATCCTTAAGTATGCTGTCCTTTTCTTTTTTTATCCCATATTGCTCACCGAAATACATCGCGTATAAAGCAAGTGAAGCTTTACTTCCAGCGATAATATCACCTTCATTATTATGAAGTGGTATCAAATATCCATTCTTATTATTATCATCGTATTTATCATCTATCTTAAAATTAAAAGCCACAGCTTGTGCCGAATCGGGAATAGTTATAGTGGCTTTATTGTCTTCCGATAAATTTATATCAGCAGGAAAAGCTCTACTATTTACCATGTAATAATACAAACCTTCAACTTCTTCACTATCACCATTATAGGCAATATCAACAGCATCTCCAGCCATTAATTTTTCCTTTGACAAACTAAAATCCCCTAATATCAATTCAGTTTGTGTTGTTTTATCTTTTTTACAAGCCGTAAAAACCAATATTGCCAATACAATAAATACTCCTATTTTTTTCATGATAAATATGATTAAATTTGAAGCGTTAAAGTTAAAAAATATTTCCTGTTAACTCGTCTTTTGGAGTTGAAATTTAGATGTGTACAAAGTATTGAACAAAAAAAAGCCCACTCTTCAGTGGGCTAATCTTCTCTAACTAAACTATCAACTTAAACTAAATTTTATACTATGAGTGATTTTTTTAGGGAAGCGAATTTGCCTAAGCTAGTCAGACAAATTCACATAAAAATTATAGCAATTTTCCCATTTTTCGCTTTTATACCGTTGTTGACTTTAAATTTGGTAATAAATGTTTCTTTTTAGTGACTTTTAAAAAGTTTACTTTATGTTTCATTTATTAAATTCCTGTCAAGAGTATTAAAAGTTTTATTTTTTTTAACTAATTAGTTTCGACTCTTCAAGTATAAAACAACAACCGTGCTAAAATTCCTACCACAACTTTATAAAATTTTAGAATTGATTACAAATAACTGTATATCAATATTTTAAAATTATAAAAAATTCTTATTTTTTTTGATTTTTAATTTATAACATTGAATTTTGCTAACTTTAATCTTATTTAAAATCAATCAATTTTATAAAAAAGGCTTTTGTTAACCTTTCTTATAATAAATTGCTGTAAAGGCTATAATCATATATTTCTAACCTCTAAAAACAATAATTTATACCACTTTGTAGTTATTAGAGTGTTTATAAATGGAAATACTTTAAGAAATAGCCAGACTAATTGTACTTCCATTTGCTATTTAAAAGAACCATAAATCAACCAATACTAAATAAATTTTATCAACTATATGGTACAATCTTTAAATACAGATGTTTGTGAAGAACATATTTTTTCCAATATATTCAAAACCCTCTCTAAAGACGTACATAATTTTTTGCGTTATAAATATGGGGATAATTTAAACCCAAAAGATAAAGTACAAGAAGCTTTTATTAAACTTTGGGACAATTGCAAGAAGGTTTCTCCAGAAAAAGCGAAATCTTTTTTATTTACAACGGCAAACAATATGATGCTTAACGAGGTTAAACATCAAAAGGTTGTATTAAAGCATCAACAAGTTAAGCCAAAGCATTATACCAATGAGAACCCGGAGTTTATAATGGAGGAGTCCGAGTATATGAAAAAATACCAACGGGCATTAGGTAATTTAACCGAGGCTCAACGTGAGGCTTTTTTAATGAATAGAATAGAAGGTAAAAAACATAAAGAAATTGCCGAAGAATTAGGTATCTCTAGAAAAGGTGTAGAAAAGAGGATTTATGGTGCTTTAGAGAAATTGAGAAAAGAAATTGACGGAATTTAATTTATATTAAGTAGGAATTTATGCGAAGTAATTGTTACATATGTGAAGTAGCCCTGAAAAGAATTAGAAAACATTTAATACCTAGGGTAGGAAAAACCAGACTTCAGTTGTTATGTAATAAGAAACATTGATATGAAAAAAGAACTTTTAATACAAAAATGGTTAGACGGAGAGCTAAACGATGCCGAGCTTACAGCTTTTAAGGCATTGCCCGAGTACGCGTCTTACACTAAACTCTCTGAAAAGGCAAAGCTTTTTGAGGATACATCTTATGATGTAGAATTAGAATATAGCAAAATAAATGCTATAATTAAAGAACGTCGGCAAGAAACCCCTGTAAAAACATTGAATTGGATAAAACCTCTAATGCGGGTAGCTGCCATCTTTATAGTTGGTTTGGCTATTTATTATGCTCCTTTATATGGAGATACCACTACGGTTAAAACATTGGCAAGTAACCAAACTACTGTTCAATTACCTGACAATTCCAGTGTAAAGCTGAACGCAGCTTCATCTTTACAATACAAAAAAGGTGATTGGAAAAACAACAGAGAAGTGAATTTAGTTGGTGAAGCATTTTTCGATGTTGCCGAAGGATCACAATTTGACGTAAACACTTGGTTAGGTAAGGTAAGCGTTCTGGGTACACAATTTAACGTTAAACAACGCGTTAACTACTTTGAAGTTACCTGTTACGATGGCTTAGTGAGCGTAAACTACAAGGGAATGGAAATTAAGCTTTCAGCAGGTAAATCTTTTAAAGTTATTGGTAACGAAACTTTTGAAATTGAAACCCAAGACTCATTACCTACGTGGTCAAGTAAAAATATGAGCAGCTTTAAAAGTGTTCCATTTAGTGAGGTTATTAATGAATTTGAAAGACAATATAATATTAAAGTGGAAACCAAAAATGTAGATACAAGCCAATTATTTACTGGTAGTTTTGCATTGAACGACAAAGAATTAGCTTTAAAAGCGATAACTTTACCTTTACAATTGAAGTATAACGAAGAAAATAAAACCAAAATAGTTTTAACCAAAGAGTGATAAAAAAAAAGTTACTTCTCAGTATAATTTTTTTTTCTCTTTTTTGCATAACTTCAATATCAGCCCAAACCAAAAAAGATAGGCAGTCGCTTATCAAAATTTTAGAAAAATTAGAGTCGCGTTTCGACTCTAATTTTTCGTTTATAGATAAAGATATCCGCAACATTTATATTGAGCCCCCAGCAGATACGCTCAATTTAAAAAACTCAATTGATTACTTACGGAATAACACCTCTTTAGTATTTACGGTGATTGGGAGCAATTATATTACCATTACAAAAAATAAGGACAATTTATTCTCTATTTGTGGGTATTTGATGGACGGCACCACTAATTTCCCTATTGAAAGTGCCGTGGTACAGTTTAAAGAAGCCTCAACGATTACCGATAGTGTAGGCTATTTTAAACTTGAAGACCTTTCCCTAAACGATATGGTTACCTTTAGGCATATTAGTTATGAAATCTTTACCGATTATGCCAAAAACTTAAAAACAAAAGATTGCGAAGTTGTTTTTTTGGAATCGAAAATTGAAAACCTTAATGAAATCATACTTAAAGACTATATTACCGAAGGTATCAATAAAGTAATAGATGGCAGTATTAGTGTTAACTATAAAAACTTCGGTACCGTTCCAGGTCTTATTGAAACGGACGTTCTGCAGACTATACAAGCAGTTCCGGGAATTCAAAGTATTGACGAAACGGTTTCTAACATTAATGTCAGAGGCGGTACACACGATCAAAACTTAATTTTATGGGATGGAATAAAACTCTACCAATCTGGACATTTTTTTGGTCTAATTTCTGCGGTAAACCCACGTATAACAAAAAAAGTAAAGCTCTATAAAAACGGAACACCTACGATGTATTCCGATGGAATTTCTGGTACCATAGATATGGAGTCAGAGAGACGAATCAATAAAGTATTGAATGCGGAAACTGGACTTAATTTTATAAACCTGGATGCTTTCGTTGATATTCCTATACATAAAAAATCATCTTTGCAGATAGCCTCTAGAACCTCTGTAAACGAGTTTTTAAACACGCCAACCTATACCCAATATTTTGACAGGGCTTTCCAGAATACCGATGTGGTAACAAGTACGAACAATACCAATAGTACGGACGAAAAATTCAATTTTTACGATGTAAGTATGCGATGGCTGTACAAAATTTCCGAAAAAGACAATATAAGGGCGAATTTTTTACACCTCAAAAATAACCTGACCATTAGTGAAAATGCTTTTGGTGGTGGGCAATCATCGTCTCGCGAAAGCTCAATTGACCAAAGCAATATTGCCGGTGGTTTAGAATACAAAAGAAGATGGAACCAAAAATTTCAGACCACGGCACAACTGTATGCAACTTCCTATCAATTGGATGGGACTAACTTTGATATTATTAAAGAACTTGTTTTAAATCAAAAAAACAAAGTTGTTGAGGTAGGGGTAGATTTAAATTCGAGATTAGAGCTAAATGATTATTTTACAATGTTTAATGGTTATCATTATAAAACAACAGAAATAACAAATGCCGATAAAATAAACTTTCCGGTTTTGGACACTATTGTTAAGGAGACTGTTCAATCCCATGCTTTATCATCTACGGTAGCTTACAGGTCTGAGGGCGGAAAAACAAGTATAAACCTAGGTGTCAGAGCCAATTATCTTACTGCTTTTGATAAATTTATTATTGAACCACGACTGAATTTTAATTATAGAATAAATGATAAAATTACAATAGAAGTTTTGGGCGAACTTAAAAGCCAAACCACTACTCTGGTCAATGATTTTAGAAATAATTTTTTAGGTATTGAAAGTAGAAGATGGACATTGGCAAATAACGGTTCTATCCCCATACTAAAAAGTAAACAAATTTCTTTGGGTTCCAATTATAGTTATAACAGCTTACTGGTTAATGCCGAAGTTTACTATAAAAGTGTAGATGGAATTACGACGCAAAGTCAAGGATTCCGTAATCAATATGAGTTCATAAATACTGTAGGCGAATATGATGTCATGGGTTTTGATTTTATGGTAAATAATAGATTTGGTAAATTTAATACTTGGTTAAGCTATTCTCTAGCGGACAACAACTATACATTTAAAGAACTGGATAATCAGAATTTTCCAAGTAATTACGATATAACACATACGGTTTCAATAGCTGGTGGTTATAATTTTGAAAACTTTAAACTATCCGCAGGTGCCAATTGGCGTACAGGTAAACCTTTAACAAAACCAAAGGTCGGTAATGAAATTTCAAACAATAGTATCAATTACGAATCCGCCAATAGCGATAATTTGGCATCATATTTCCGAGTGGATGCATCTGCTATTTACGATTTCAATTTCTCAAAACGGATAAGGGCTCAAGCTGCGGTATCCGTATTGAATGTTTTGGACAAAAAAAACATAATAAATACCTATTATTTAATTGATGAGGATACAAATGAGGTTGATACCATAAATACCTATTCTTTAGGTATTACGCCAAATGTGGCATTTAGGGTGTTTTTCTAGTCTCTCTTTACATTTTTTATCAGCTAATATCAACTTTTAAAATCTTACATCCTGTATTTCTTCAACCTTATCAAACACCGCTTTGGCAAATGGGCAAAGTGGTAAAATTTTAAGATTATTCTCGCGTGCAAAATCTACAGCCTTCATCACTAATTTTTTACCAAACCCTTTGCCGCCAAATTTGTCTTCAACTACTGTATGGTCGATTATAAACTTTGATTCTCCCGCCCAAGTGTAGGTCATTTCTCCTGCAAATTCATAATTTTCATAAATGACAAACCGTCCTTTTTTACCGTTATCTTCGCGTTCTATTTTGTTCATATTTGTAATATATAAGTTTTTATCTTAATCTTCTAAATACCCGAACTTTCCATTATTAAAATCATCAAAAGCTTCTCTCAGTTCCTCTTTTGTATTCATTACAAAAGGCCCGTGAGCGGCAATGGGTTCGTTTATAGGTTCTCCGCTTAATACCAATACAACTGCATCATCGGTGGCTTCAATTTCAAACTTTTCACCATCATTAGCCATTAGTGCCAAATGATCTGTGGGCGTTTCTTCTTTGCCATTTACCACAATAGCACCTTCAAGTACCAGTAGTACTGTGTTGTAATTCGCAGGAAATTCAAAGTTTGCTTTACCACCTTTGTTTAATTTTGCGTTCAACATATGTATGGGTGTAAAAGTAGAAGCCGTTCCTTTGACATCTTTATACGCTCCAGCAATGACTTCTATAATGCCCGCTTCGTTATCAAGCTCAAAACGACCCATTTCTGCGTTTTTTATGGCTTGGTATTTTGGCGTACTCATTTTGTCCTTTTTTGGAAGATTTACCCACAGTTGTACCATTTGAAAATCACCACCTTTTTTGCTCCATTCTTCTTCGTGGTATTCTTTATGTAACACACCACTCGCAGCCGTCATCCATTGTACATCGCCCTCGCCAATTATACCACCTCCACCACTACTATCGTGATGGGCGACTTTACCTTTGTACGCAATAGTTACCGTTTCAAAACCCCTGTGTGGATGCACACCAACACCTTTTGGTTTGCTTGAAGGTGGAAAATTATAAGTTGAATTATAATCCAACATAATAAAGGGATCCATACGTTGCATATCCAATCTAAATCCACTTGGGATAAAGTTATGTACTCTAAAACCATCACCGACAAAGTGAGGTTCTCTAGGACTTACTACTAATTCTACAGTTTTTGTTTTCATGGTTTTTATTTTTTAAGATTGTCCATAATTCAATTAAGTACGTCACCCTGAATTTAGTTCAGGGTCACATCCAACAAATAGCTGTATGGCTTATTGTGATGAGATGCTGAAACGAGTCTGCCTGTCGGCAGACAGGTTCAGCATGACGTTATGCTATATTAATAATATGGATAAATAATAATTTTTATACTACAAATGTACAATTGAAACTAAACCTGTGCATTGATGTATGATAAGAACCTATTTTTTGAAGTTTTTATGTGCCAATTCCCTACGGACGCGACTTAAACTTTCGGGTGTGATGCCCAAATAGGATGCCACCATTGTTTGTGGAACTCTCAACAATATATCAGGATACATTTTGATAAATTGTAAATATCTTTCTTCTGCTGTTGCACTTAATAACAGGTTAATCCTGTTCTGTAATTGTCTGATATGGTTGTGAAGTAATCTATTATTGAAATCAGTAAAAGTTGGAATTTTTCTTGAAAGCAACTGAATAAATTTCTCGTCGAGCATAACAACTTCGCTATCTTCCAATGCTTGAATAAAATATGCTGATGGTCTATTGAAGTACGTACTTTCTCTATCTGTAACAAACCAGTTTTCAGGTGCAAAGGACAAGATGTGTTCTCTACCTTTTTCATCAATTGAATATTGCCGTAGCAATCCTTTTTCAACAAAAAAAGTATGTTTGCAATACTCGCCACTTCTTAACAAAGACTCATCCCTTTTAACCTTTTTAATAGTGCAGTTTTCTAGTAATGAAGCTATTTCCTTTTCTTCAATATCAAGGTTTGAGGTTAAAAATGTTTTTAAATTGAAGTTGTTCATTGTTATTTAAAATTATCCTTGTCATTTATGGTTAATTCAACAATTCTGAAAACGCTTTAATTTTACAATATTAAGGTAGTTAAATTAAAAAAAGAAGCAAGACTCCTAAGAGCATTCCAATAAACGCTTATTTAACAAACTAAAAAAACCACACAGGTCTTTACCCCCTGCGTAAAAACTTCGGAGTACAAGGAAGACTTGTGAGGTTTAATGTTATTTTAAAAGACTTACTACAGCTTACTAAGCCGCATTCTCCTTTTTAATCAAATTCAAAGCAGAACCTTCTCTAAACCATTGAATCTGACTTTCATTATAGGTATGGTTTGCTTTGATAGTGTCTTCACTACCATCTGCATGTTTTACTAAAATAGTTAATGGCTTGTCTGGAGCGAAATCAACCAAGTCAATAAAATCGAAAGTATCATCTTCCTTAATTTTATCGTAATCAGCTTCATTTGCAAAAGTTAAACCTAACATTCCTTGTTTTTTAAGGTTAGTTTCATGAATTCTAGCAAACGATTTCACTAAAACTGCAATAACACCTAAATGCCTCGGTTGCATAGCCGCATGCTCACGAGAAGAACCTTCGCCATAGTTATGATCTCCCACTACAATTGATGGAACTCCTGCTTTTTTATAAGTTCTGGCCGTATCTGGTACTGCACCATACTCACCCGTCAATTGATTCTTAACCATGTTGGTTTGCTTGTTAAAAGCATTTACAGCACCAATTAATGTGTTGTTGGAAATATTATCTAAATGCCCTCTGTAACGCAACCATGGGCCTGCCATTGAAATATGGTCAGTGGTGCATTTCCCAAAAGCTTTTATCAATAATTTGGCTCCAGTAATATTTTCACCATCCCAAGGTTTAAAAGGTTCCAACAACTGTAAACGTTCAGAATCAGTATTGACCTTTATTTGAACACTACTACCATCTTCTTTTGGTGCTAAATAACCATTATCATCTACATCAAAACCATCTGGTGGTAATTCAATTCCTCTAGGCTCGTCTAATTTTACTTGTTGTCCATCCTCGTTCAGTAACGTATCGTTCATAGGGTCAAAATCCAGTTTACCAGAAATTGCAATGGCTGCCACCATTTCGGGCGAACCTACAAAAGCGTGTGTATTGGGGTTACCATCTGCACGTTTAGAAAAGTTTCTGTTAAACGAGTGTACGATTGTATTTTTTTCGTCGCCCTTTAAGTCACTTCTATCCCATTGTCCTATACAAGGACCGCAGGCATTCGTAAAAATAGTTGCTCCTAGATTTTCAAAGACGCTTAACAATCCATCGCGTTCCGCGGTAAATCTGATTTGCTCAGAACCTGGATTAATACCAAAATCACTTTTCGGTTTTAGTTTTTTATCAATAGCCTGTTGAGCGATAGAGGCCGCACGTGTCAAATCTTCGTAAGAAGAGTTAGTACAAGAACCTATCAATCCCCAATCAACCTTTATTGGCCACTCATTTTTTCTAGCTTTTTCGCCCAATTCACCAACTGGTGTGGCTAAATCTGGAGTAAATGGTCCGTTTAAGTGCGGACGTAAAGTAGAAAGGTCAATTTCTATAACTTGATCAAAATATTTTTCGGGTTCAGCATATACTTCATCATCACCGGTTAAATGTTCTCTAATTTTGTTGGCTTCATCCGCAATATCATTTCTATCGGTAGCACGTAAAAAACGTTCCATGGAATCGTCATAACCAAAAGTTGAAGTAGTTGCTCCTATTTCTGCACCCATATTACAGATGGTTCCTTTACCTGTACAAGATAAATTTTTAGCACCAGGACCAAAATATTCAACAATTGCACCTGTACCACCTTTTACGGTAAGAATTCCCGCCACTTTTAAAATGACATCTTTAGAAGCTGTCCAACCGTTTAATTTTCCTGTTAATTTTACACCTATTAATTTTGGAAATTTCAATTCCCACGGCATTCCGGCCATTACATCAACCGCATCTGCACCACCAACACCAACGGCTACCATTCCTAAACCACCTGCATTAACCGTATGTGAATCTGTACCAATCATCAATCCGCCAGGGAAAGCATAATTTTCCAACACCACCTGATGAATAATACCCGCACCTGGTTTCCAGAAGCCAAGTCCATATTTATTGGAAACAGATTCTAAAAAATCGAAAACTTCGCTACTCGTTTCATTGGCCCTAACTAAATCTTTCTTGGCACCTTGTTTCGCCTGAATTAAATGATCACAATGAGTTGTAGTTGGCACCGCCACTTTTGGCTTACCTGCTTGCATAAACTGCAGCAATGCCATCTGTGCAGTAGCATCTTGTAAAGCTATTCTATCTGGCTTAAAATCTACATAAGATTTTCCTCTTTTATAAACTTGAGTAGGCATACCTTCATCAAGATGAGAATATAAGATTTTCTCAGATAATGTTAAGGGTTTCCCGGTAAGTTGTCTTGCTTTATTGATGCGTTCACCCATAGTTTTGTAAACGCTTTTTATCATTTCGATGTCAAATGCCATAATTTTTTAAAATTTTATCAAACACAAAGATAACTAATAAATAAAACTTTCTAAAATATTCCTAAAATAAATTAAATGTTTAAGCATGTTATTGAATAAATAACAAAAAACGACACTAAAATTGCAAAAAATATAAATCGCATGAAGTTTTATTGCGATTAAGTAACAGTAAAAAAGATGAAAAATAAGTTTTTAAACGATTTCGGCGGACAAACCAAGTTCAAGCAACCTTGAACAACGCGGTTTCAACTCGTCATATTCACCTGTTTTAACCGCACATTTCCCTTTGTAATGTACTATGTAGGCACATTGTTCAGCTTGTACTGAAGAATGATTGCAAACGTCGATTAGCGATTCTATAACGTGTTCAAAAGTATTAACATCGTCATTAAAAAGAATAATTTCATGCTGTTTGACTTCTTGCTCAAGAATGTCAAAATCTTCCTGTTGTTTATGCTGTGTACTGCTCATAACGCTGGTAAATGTAAAAAAAAGATTCTAATTTCAAAATATTTTAACAATTTAGCCTTTTAAATATTTCAAGGCTACCCAGTTATTTCGCTCAATAATTTCCTGTTGTTTCAAATTGTATTTTGAAGCTTCCGCATCAATTAAAGGTATATCTTCTCGATAAAAACCACTCAATAGCAAAACACCTTGATTGTTAAGACAATCATTATAAACTTTAATATCATTGAGCAAAATGTTCCTATTGATATTGGCAATAATCACATCGTACTTTTTGTTAACAAGCAGCGTTGCATCACCTTCATAAACACTGATATGATTGCAATTGTTTCTTTCTACATTTTCTATTGAATTCTGATAACACCAATTGTCAATATCAATAGCATCCGTAGGATTTGCTCCTTTCATTTCGGCAAGAATCGCTAAAATTCCCGTACCGCAACCCATATCTAACACTTTTTTATCTTTTAGGTCTAATTTTAGCAAGTGCTGTACCATCATGTGAGTGGTTTCATGATGCCCAGTGCCAAAACTCATTTTTGGTTCAATAACAATGTCATATTTCAGATTAGGGTTGGGGTGAAAAGGAGCTCTGATACTTACTAAATTGTCAACCTGGATTGGACTGAAGTTCTTCTCCCACTCACTGTTCCAATTGACTTGTTCTATTTGCTCTTTAGTATAAGAAATTTCGAACTCATCACTTTTAAGAATGTAAATTTCATCTAAAATATTATCAGCATCATCCTCTTTTTGAATGTATGCTACAAAACCATTTTCGTTTTCCACAAAACTTTCAAAACCAACGTAACCCAGTTCGGCGATTAAGATGTCTGTTACGGGTTGCAGAGGGGAAACGGTAAAAGTATAAGCAATATAAACGTTCGACATTTTTTAAGTTAAATTGCGTCAATCAATGCCACAAAATCTTCCGATTTTAATGACGCTCCGCCAATTAACCCACCATCAACATCTTCTTTTGAGAAAATTTCAACTGCATTGTTCGGTTTTACACTACCGCCATATAGAATGGAAACGTTATTTGCAGTTTCAGCATCGTATTTTTTTGAGATTAGATCACGAATAAAAGCGTGCATTTCTTGAGCTTGTTCGGGGCTAGCGGTTTCTCCAGTTCCGATCGCCCAAACAGGTTCGTAGGCCAAAATGATGTTTTTCCATGCGTTGGCCTCTAAATGAAATAGTGCATTTTTTAATTGAGATTCCACCACTTTAAAATGTTTTTCACTTTTTCTTTCTTCCAATTTTTCACCAAAACAAAAGATAATTTCTAAGTTGTTTTTTAAAGCCTGATCTACTTTTTCAGCCAATAGCTTATCGGTTTCACCAAAATATTCCCTACGCTCTGAATGCCCTAAAATAACTGTTTTTATGCCGATACTTTTTAGCATATCCGCAGATATTTCTCCTGTAAAAGCTCCACTATCTGCTTGGTGCATATTTTGTGCAGCTACTTCAATGGCAGACTTTTTTGCTTTTTTAACCACAGCTCTTAAATTGACGTGGGATGGAGAAACAATTACTCTAGTATTGTCTAAAATTTTATCTTCAATGGCTTTTTTTATACCTTTTACCAACTTTTTAGATTCAGGTAAATTATTGTTCATCTTCCAGTTTCCGGCAACTATATTTTTTCTCATGTTGTGGTTTTTTAGTTTAATTTTGAATAAAGTACAAATATAAGCACTCGTGCCGACTTTTGTTTTATAAACTGGAAAGAATAATTAGTGCAATAAAAATAACCACTAATTCACTAATTTTTTATAGTTTTTGAATGAAAACTAAATGAATAGCCACTAATTTAAAAAATCTATAGATTTTTTATTCGGAATAATTATATTTTCACTGGCATCAAAATTATTCGTGGATTCGTGGCAAAGAAAGTTGCTTAAACTAAAGTTGCTACTGCTTGAATCTATTATTAATTCCTATTTTTGTCAAAATTTATCGATTTTTATGACAAGAGAGCAACTTATAGGGCAAATCCGATTAAAAAAGTCATTTTTATGTATTGGTTTGGATGTGGATCTTGATAAAATTCCCGAACATTTAAAGCAGCTAGACGACCCCATTTTTGAGTTCAATAAACAAATTATTGATGCAACGCATCATTTAACTGTTGCCTACAAACCCAATATTGCATTTTATGAGGCTTATGGAATAAATGGATGGCAATCTTTAGAAAAAACGATAAATTATCTCAATAAAAATCATCCTGAAATTTTTACCATTGCCGATGCCAAACGTGGCGATATTGGTAATACCTCAACCCGTTATGCCAAAGCCTTTTTTGAAGATTTAAGTTTCGATTCCATTACCGTTGCACCATATATGGGCAGAGACTCTGTGGAACCTTTTTTAGCATTTAAAGATAAATTTACGATACTTTTAGCCTTAACTTCCAACGCAGGAGGGTTGGATTTTCAAACTTTAGAACATAACAACGAACAGCTTTACCAAACCGTATTAAAAACATCTTTGAGCTATCAAAATTCTGAAAATTTGATGTACGTTGTTGGTGCTACACGGCCTGAATATTTCCAGAAAATCAGAAAAATTGTACCCAATCATTTTTTATTAGTGCCTGGTGTTGGTGCTCAAGGCGGTAGTTTAAGAGATGTTTGTAAATATGGCTTGACCGATGACATTGGTTTGTTGGTAAATTCAAGCCGTGGGATTATATATGCGTCCAGCGGTGAGGATTTTGCTGAAAAAGCGATGAAAAAGGCGTTGGAATTGCAAAGGGAAATGGAACAATTAGTAGGCAGTTGGCAGTAGCAGTTGGCAGTTTTTGTTCGATGAAACATTATGATTCTCTTAAAAAATTATAAAATCTATTAACATTTATGAGTGAAAATAGAGACATTAAATTAGATATTGAAAACACTAAACGAAAAATAAAAAATTTACCCGTTGAAAATGAAGGTAAAAAAAATTGGTTAGGGCATAGTGGTGGTGGGGCAATAATTGATGAAATGCTACTCTCCGGGTCAACCAAAATAGAATTAGATGCTAAACATATAAGAGAACATGGATCGTCAAGTCACATTAGCCATTTAAGAAAATTTCATGGATTACAAATAACTTACCCAAATAATGGTGGTATTTGTCGATTTAATTATCCTTCTGAAATTGATGAAGTTTCAAAAGTGAAAAATGATATTGAGAATACTTATTTTGAAAAACTTAAAAACATAAACGAAACCGATAAATCGTCCATTGTTTCTCAACGGGTGGGCCAGGACACACTTAGAAAATTCATCTTACAATTGTACAATAATAAATGTGCCATGTGCGATGTAGATGCCGTTGAAGTATTGACCGTAAGCCACATTGTTCCATGGAGTGCTGATGAAAGCATAAGATTAGAACCTGAAAATGCGATTTTATTGTGCGGTTTACATGACCTTGCTTTTGATAAACGTCTTATAACAATTAACGATAACTTTTCAATATCTTTTCCTGATAAACCTGACGGACTCTTAAAGGTTCTGAAAAAAATAACATATAAAAAATTAAATCTGCCAAATCATGAAGAATACTATCCTAAAGAAGAGTACTTGGAAAGACATCGGGTAAAAAACATAAATTAAAATGAGCGTGTCAAGCCCTAAACACACCCCTAACCCCTCTCAAGAGGGGAACTTCGCACTTTCCAAAAAAATCAAAAATCGTTAATCGTTGTTCGTTAATCTTTTATCTCCCGTCTTCAAGCCTTTCCACCATTAATTATCCCCTTAACAAAGACATCCAACTCTACCATTTGATTATAGCCTTTCTTTTTACCTAACTGTCCAAAAACATAAAAAATAATCCAAATTATCGGCATGGCAATGCACATATACATTGCAAACTGATACTCTTGCTTTAAGCTGTATTTTGTATAAGCCATTACTAAAAAAACAACAAAAGCTACTGCTACTGCAAAATGAAAAAACATAAACATTGTCCAGACTTGAGGTTTTGGGCCAAACAGTCCTTTTAAAATGGTTTTATTCTCTTCTTCAACAATTTCGATTTGTAATTGCGGCGACCAAAAATGATCTTCTTCAGTTGGCACATCAATAACAATATGATTATCTACTAATTTAGTTCTAAATTTATGTTCTTTTTTAGCAAAAACAGTTGCAAATTTTTTTAAAATAGTAGTTTTGCTTTCACTCAACTCTTCTCTAAAACGAGGTTTTAAAAGAATTTTATTGATTTTAGTGTCTGGTGTTGAGGTTTTCAAATGGTTAATGGTTTGTGGTTAAATTTAGTAAATAAATTGGTAATACAATTTGAATGCGGTAGGGTTCTTTTAAGATTACAACTATCATTAATGAGATTCCTCGTGCCTCGGAATGACAAATTGATTAACCCTATTAACTTCGGTCTTCGGTCGTCCGACTTCCAGCTTTTTAAACTATCTTTGCATCCAATTTTTTAGTTATGAGTATAGTAGCCATTGTAGGAAGGCCCAATGTAGGTAAATCAACTTTTTTTAATCGATTAATTCAGCGTCGTGAGGCTATTGTTGACGCTGTTAGTGGGGTTACTCGCGATAGACATTATGGAAAAAGTGAATGGAACGGTCGTGAATTCACATTGATAGATACGGGTGGATATGTAAAAGGTTCCGATGATGTGTTTGAAGCAGAAATTGACAAACAAGTAGAGCTCGCCATTGAAGAAGCGGATGTAATCTTATTTATGGTTGATGTAGAAACCGGCGTTACCGGTATGGATGAAGATGTAGCCAAATTGCTTCGTAAAGTTAAAAAACCAGTGTTATTAGTCATCAATAAAGTGGATAATAGTAAACGAAATGCCGATGCTGTAGAATTTTACGCCTTGGGCTTGGGCGAATATTACACCATTGCTAGTATTAACGGAAGTGGTACAGGAGATTTGCTCGACGCATTGGTTGAAGTACTACCTGAAAAAGAGGAAGAAAACGATGATGATTTGCCTCGTTTTGCGGTAGTCGGTCGTCCAAATGCTGGAAAATCGTCATTTATTAATGCCTTAATTGGTGAAGAAAGATATATAGTTACGGACATTGCTGGTACAACTAGAGATGCCATAGATACAAAATACAATCGCTTTGGATTTGAATTCAATTTAGTGGATACCGCAGGAATTAGACGAAAAAGCAAGGTAAAAGAAGATCTTGAATTTTACTCGGTTATGCGTTCAGTTAGAGCCATAGAGCATTCAGATGTGATTATTTTAGTGTTGGATGCCACACGTGGCTTTGAAGGACAAGATCAAAATATTTTCTGGTTGGCGGAAAAGAATAAAAAAGGAATTGTTATTCTTGTAAATAAATGGGATTTGGTAGAAAAAGACACCAAAACCACTAAAGAATTCGAAACCAAAATTAGAAAGGAAATAGAACCATTTACCGATGTGCCTATTCTCTTTGTTTCTGTGCTTACCAAACAACGAATTTTTAAGGCTATTGAAACTGCAGTTGAAGTTTTTGAAAAACGTAAAAAACGAATATCTACAAGCAAGTTAAATGAAACTATGTTAGAGATTGTTCAACAAAACCCACCTCCTGCTTATAAAGGGAAGTATGTAAAAATCAAATTTTGCACACAATTACCTACGCCAACGCCACAGTTTGCATTTTTCTGTAATCTACCACAATATGTTAGACCAGCCTACAAACGCTATTTAGAGAATCAAATGCGAGAAATCTTTGACTTTCACGGGGTGCCGATTATAATTTATTTTAGACAGAAGTAAAACGTAAACATTGCCCGAAGTTTTTTAACAAAACTTTAAACTAATTAATTAGTTGGGCTTTGTGAAAATGCATTTCTTTGCCTGCCTAAACCCATTTTCAACCCATAATGAAAAAACTTATTACCTGCATAGCATTGCTATGTACCGTCGCTATTTTTGCCCAATCAAAAAATTATCAAATCTCAGGAAAAATTGTTTCAGAAAACGATCAGAACCCGTTGGAATCTGCCACGGTATATTTAGAAAGGGCCAAAGACAGTACCCTAATTACTTATACCATAACCGACAAAAACGGTAACTTTAAACTGGAAGGTAAATCTCCATATAAAGGATTTAGATTGAACATTTCGTTTATTGGCTACAAATCTTATTCAAAGTTAATTGACTATAAAGATAATGCAATCGATTTGAAAGTTATTTCCTTATCTGAAGCCAATGTGTTGGACGAAGTTTTAATCAAATCAAGGTCACCTATTACCATAAAAAAAGACACGGTTGAATTTAACGTAAGTTCATTTAAAACGAAAAAGGATGCCAATGTTGAAGATGTTTTAAAAGAATTACCTGGTGTTGAAGTGGATGAAAATGGAAAAATTACAGTAAACGGCAAAGAAGTAAATAAAATACTGGTAAACGGTAAACCTTTCTTTGGGAACGACCCCACAATAACTACTCGAAATTTAACAAAAGATATTATTGAAAAAATTCAAATTACCGACACTAAAACGAAAGCACAAGCCTTTTCCGGTGAAGATAGTGAAGGTGAGGACAAGACTATAAATTTAACTATAAAAAAAGAAAATAATAAAGGTATTTTTGGACGCGTTTCGGCAGGTGCCGGCACCGACAAACGCTGGGAAGCCGCTGGAATGTTCAATTATTTTAATAACAATAGGCGTATTAGCGTTTTGGCGGGTGGTAACAATACAAATTCCCCTGGCTTTAGTTTTGGTGAAATTCAAAAAATGTTTGGAGGCCGCGGCAATTATAGGATGAACTATTCTGGCGGACGTATGTCTTTTGGTGTAAATGGGCTCAATTTTGGTGGTGGTGAAGGTATTACCACATCAAAAAATACAGGTTTTAATTATGCCGATCAAATTGGAAAAAAGGTAGAAGTATCTGCTGATTATTTTTATTCAACTAGCGATTCCGAAGATAAAAATGCCACGCAAAGAGAGAACATATTGCCCGACTCAAGGTATTTTACAGATTCAGAATCAAACTCTTCGAATCATAACGATAACCACAGTGCCAATTTAGATTTTGAAATAAACATTGACACTACATTAATGATAAATATTAGACCTTCTTTTAGACACTCAGTTAACAAAAGGGAATTTGATAGAGAAGAGGAGTCAAGAGATGAAACAAATGTAGTAACCAACACATCTAATACCTCTTTGTTTTCGGAAAGCAAGGCGACTAATTTTAGCAACGACTTTGATATTATCAAAAAGTTTGGAAGCCAAGGTTCTTTTTTACGTATCAATTTAGACAATGAATTTAGTTCCAATGATTCCGATGATTTTTTAAGTTCAGAAACTTCCATTTTTGGTGATAATCCTGAAAATATTTCAAGAAATCAATTCTCTGAAAACAATGATGATACTAAAAGCTTTTCCTCGCGATTTACGTACAGATTGCCTTTAGTTGGCAAGAAAGTATATTTAGATTTTAGATACACCTACGGTTTTGAAAATACGGACAGTAAAAAAAGTACTTTTGATTTTAATGAATCTTCGCAAACATTTTCTGATTTTAATACAGAACTTAGCACAGATTTTGAATATAAAAATTTTAGAAATGTACCAGGCCTACGTTTAACTTATGATAAAGATAAATTCAATATAAATTTTGGTAGCGATGTTGTATTTAGAACCTTAGAGAGCGAAGACTTTTTAAGACCTGAATTAAACCTCAAACGCAATTTTAGTAATTTAGAATTGAATTCTAGAATACGTTACCGTATGAGCTCTAGAAAATCTCTTTATATGCGTTACCGCTTAGACAACCGAGTGCCTCAATTAAGACAATTGCAGCCTTTTCAAGATGTTTCCAATCCGCTAAATATCATTACCGGAAATCCTTCATTAGAACCCACAAATACCCATGATTTGAGTTTTAGTTTTAACAACTACGACTTTCAAAAAGGTACAGGTATATACACCTATATGGGAGGTAGTATTTCTAATAACGATGTAGTATCCAACAGCATTGTCGATGAAAATTTTGTGCGAAACACTACGTATACCAATGTTAATGGTAACTCAAATTTATATATAGGTAGCGGTTATTCCAAAACCATAAAATTAGATACAGTTAGAACCTTAAAATTAAATATTGGGCTAGGTCTTAATCTAAGAAAATCCAATAATTTTAATAATGGAATTAAATATGTTGCCAAAAACAATTCATTCTCTCCAAACATAGGTTTTACCTATACATGGAAAGATATTATGGAACTCCGACCCAATTATAGAGTATCTTTCAACACCAATAAGTTTGATTTAGAGCGGTTTGACAATAGGGAATTTGTCACACACAATTTAGGAATCTCGACACGTACAACCGTACCTAAAAATTTGGAATGGGAAAATGAAATTAGTTTTAATTATAATTCCAATATTGCTGATGGGTTTCAAAAAAGTGCTTGGTTTTGGAATTCCACCCTTTCTTATTCCATTATGAAAGATAAAGGTATGATTACTTTAAAAGCCTACGATTTATTAAACCAGAACACCAATGCTAGAAGAATTTCCAATGAAAACTATATTCAAGATTCGCAAAGTACTGTATTACAGCAATATTTTATGATCGGATTTAGCTATAAATTCAATACGTTGGGTAAAGCCGGTGAGGTGAGAAAAGATAGGTTTAGAAGGTTTTAAATTTATTTGAAAAAAATTCAATTTTTAAACATTTCATTCAATTCCTTCTCTGTGTATTCCATTCCACTTTTAGATTTTCGGCTGCGAAGTTCTTTAATTTTAACTGCAGGTATTCCTTTAGGGTTATTAGTAAAAGCATTGGTTATATAAGAAATAATTGCCGACAAATCTTGGTCAGAAATTTTCTCATTGTTAATTAATCCCGGCATAGTACTATTAAAATTATACAAAGTGCCGTTTACGGTTACAGGCCCTTTTAAACCATGCAATAAAATAAGGCCGAGCCTTTCCATACTGTTTTCTAAATATTCCGAATCGAGCAAAGGTGGTGCCAGTCCTTCAATACCTTCACCACTTGGCCCGTGACAGGCTGCACATATCTGGCCATATAATTTTGATCCATTGGTACGTGCATCTTTATTTGCACCCATTTTTAAATAAAGTGCATTGGGTTTTTTATTTTTAAATTGTTCAGTATTTTTAACCAAAACCTGCTTTAAAATGGGATTTTCAGCATTCATACCTTCAATCAATTCGTTTTGTAAATCAATAGCTGTGTCAGAAAGCCCACTTACCAACGCTTCTTGGAAAATTTTATGATCTTTATATTTTGTACTTAGCATTTCCATTAGAGGCAAAAATGCCTCTTTATCAATATTTGCCCAAACCCCAAGCGAAGTAGCAATATAAAAATCGATTGACATACTATTTTTACCAATGAGTTCTTTAAAAAGACCTACGATAACTGAGACATTTTCTTTTTCTGCGAAATTTTCCATTAAAATAATAGCATGTGACCCGATTTCGGCATTTCCATTTCTAGCAACATCAACTAAGATATCAAAATTCAAGGCATTCAATCCCTGCAAAGCATATAAGGCGTGGATTTGTGCCAATGGATTTTCTACTTCCAACACTATTTTTTTTAGTAACGGAATTGCTTTTTTATCATTTTTATGGATAATAATTTGTTGAGCTCTATCCCTAAACCAACCGTTTTCGCTTTTTAATAATTCAATCAGTTTATTAGTTGATAAAATGTTCAAATTAGGTATAGCTTGACTTTTAGCCCCTTGTTTAGACACTTTTAAAATACGCCCAAAATCTACTAATGAATCCAATTTCTTCTCAGCCGATTTATTTTTTAAATACGGACTTAAATAGGCATAATGTTGAATAACACCCCGGTGCATATCTACAATATACATATTTCCATCAGGTCCGTTATTTAAATTAACAGGTCTAAAGCCCTCGTCAGTTGAGGCTAAAAATTCTTTGCCTTGCCACGCTTGATGTGCTTGCGTGTAAACGCCGTTAAAGCTTAAAATATTTCTTTTTACTAAATTAGCTGCAGGTTCGCAAACAAAAACATTTTGGTTATAATCGTCAGAAAAATTATCGCCACGATAAACTAATGGCCCACAAGCTGCGGTAACATTAACCAATAGACTGTCTTTGTTTAAAACACCCTCAATATAACCTCTATTAACTGGTGTAGGATGTATTGGATAAACACGTTGATCGTCTGTCAACAACTTATTAAGTCCTTCTTTGGGTGTATAGAATTTGTTTCGAATCAATCGATTGGGCAATACATAATCGCCTAATAACTGCCGAGAATTATCGTTAAAATATAGTCTTCCAAAATTATCTTTTGTAATACCCCATTGACCGCGAAAAGAACTAGGTTCTTTTATCCATTTACCATCTCTTTTCTGATATCTTGAATTTGATCTTGCACTATATATCCAATTATCAATATTCATCAATAAACCATTGGGCTGATGTTCCGGATTGCCATCAGGAGCGTAAAGCGAATCGACCAAAGTTTTATTTTTTACTTTATCGTTTTCTATTTCAGCATACCATAAGTTTGGAGGTTCCACATACAACAGACCTCCATATACCAAAGCCAAGGCTCTGGGCATAACCAAACTATCAACAACAATTTTCGTATGGTCCGCAACACCATCCTGATCTAGATCTTCTAAAATTTTGATGGATCCTGTGGGTTCTGTTTCTCCAATAAAAAACCCAGGCATATCAACAACCCAAATGCGGCCTTGATTGTCAAAATCAATGGCAACGGGCGAATCTAACAAAGGTTCAGATGCAATGACTTCTAATTCAAACCCTTCTTCGATTTTGTAATCGTCCAAAGCAATTTTTGGCTCTTCAAAATTCTTTGGTTTGCAGCTAGTTACTATTAAAAGGAAAATAATACAGAAAAATATATATTTCATTAATAAATCTAAAGTTTATAGTAAATAAATATTGAATTGCAAATTAAAAGAAATCAATTCACTCTAAAGAATCAGTTGGTATAAATTATTAAAAATCTATAACCAAACCTTGTTTAGCAAAATTAAAACCCTTTTCTATAACTTTTTTTTGAGCTTCGCTTCCTTCAATCAATAACGGATTGGTGTGGTTAAAGTGAATAAAATAGATTTTCTGCTTATCTTTTTCGGATAGATTTTTAAATAAATCCATACTTTCTTCTACAAATGGATGTGGTACTTCGTTCATGTCCCGGTTAATTTCACCATCTTTAAAAAAAGTAGCATCCAAAAAAGCCAGATCTACCTCTTTTATGTAGTCGATTATATCTCTATCCCAATTTTCCCATTTGTCAATATCGGGGATAAACAATGCTTTTTTATCTTGATTATTGATAATAAAGCCAACGGTTTCAGTAAACTCATCCCTATGAGGTACTTGAATTGGCGTTACAGAAATTCGTTTATTTAATACTATAGTAGAATCCTTATGCAACGGTTTTAATTCGATATTTTCAAGTTTAACCAGTTGGCTCCAAGGGCCATTTTCAGTTAAATAAGTTTGCATTCTAGGCATGACATAAACTGGCATTTGATTTGCACCCAGAGCTTCCCTGCCCAAAAACATCAACCCAGTATAGTGTCCAATATGTCCATGGGTTAAAAAAATTCCATCGGGCAATTGTTTATGGTTTAAATGTGTTGAAAGTAACTTTGCCTGAGCAGTAAAATCTGGTGTAGCATCAAAAACCCAGCTTTCATTAGAAATAGGGTCAACCAAAGCAATTGAACTCACATTCCTTTTTAATTCAGGATTCTCCTCAACTCGTTTACAACATTCCTTTTGACATGCAATTTGTGGATAACCTGCATCTTGTGCTATACCTAAAACTAAAATATATGGATTGTTGGGATTGGAGGAAATTGTGTTTTTTTCTTGTTTATTTATGCATGAAAATAAGAAAAAACATAGGCTAGAAAGCAGAATTTTATTCAATTCCAATGTATATAAATAAATTTATAATTAAAAAATTCATTACTATCTTCATGTGTAACATTTAAATATAAAAAATCTTCTCTTATATTTCCATGAAAAAAATCACCTTTATCTCCAAATTGAAAATATTCTATATCATATTCAACTCTTTTATATTTAGCATAATTATAATCTCGATATTTCTCCCAACTTGCTAAATCATAAATATTTTCAGTCATAATAGTGTATAAATCCGCACTATACTCATCAACATATAAATCAGGATTTTCGTAATCGAATTTCTTCACAAATTTTAATACCCTGTAAAAATCCTTATGTTTCTGGTTAGTGATTACATTCCATATTCTTCCCAATTTTGTTGGTTTGTAATTTACTAAATCTTTTTCAGGATTTAATTTTATTACATAAATACCCTTTGTTTTAAATGGAGTGTTCATAATGTTTTATTATAATTTTTTACCAACTACCTCCGGCTCCACCGCCACCAAAGCCTCCGCCGCCAAAGCCGCCACCGAAGCCACCTCCGCCAAAACTTCCGCCTCCAGAACTGCCTCCGAAACCACCGCCGCCACCAAAGCCTCCACGTCCCGCACGGCTCAAAATAATAGCCTCTAAAATAGAACGTGCGGTATCATCTCTTCTATTTCCTCTATTGCCACGGTTTCTTTTATTACGATTGGAAAGAATTATCAATAGAATAATCAAAAAAAGTATTATAAATATGAAAGGGATACCATCTCCACCATCGCTACTATGCTGAGGCGTTCCTTGGTACTCTCCATTTAATATCTGTATAATGGCCGAAGTCCCTTTATCCAATCCACTATAAAAATCACCTTGTTTAAATTGTGGGGTAATAATATTGTTAATTATCCTTTTTGAAAGTGCGTCTGTCAATAAATGTTCAACGCCATAACCTGTAGCTATCCACAATTTTCTATCGTCTTTTGCCACTAGCACAAAAACACCATTGTCTTCTTCTGCTTGACCAACACCCCACTCATGGGCCCATTTTGTGGCATATAGGGCAATATCTTCTCCATTAAGGTTATTAATAGTTGCAACAACAATCTGCGTTGAAGTGGTATCGTTATAATTGATCAATTTTTGCTCTAAGGCATTTTTCTCATAACCGCTCAATAGCTTGGCACCATCATAAAAACTTGTTTGCAAATTGGGTTTTGGCGGTATCTCCAATTGCGAAAAAACAGAGACGTTCATCGATAAAAACAATGTTGAAGTTAGTAAAAAAAGTAAATATTTCTTCTGAAGTTTTTGCATTTATCGCTAGAGGGTATGTCCAATTTTAGAACCTGCAATATACTAAAAAGTGGAGATAAAAGTGATTATCATTTATTTAGAAACCAATGAAAATCAAAAAATTGTATTTCATAAAAATATCAACTACTTTAGTGGCTCTTTTAACCTAACTCAATTATGAAAAAAATTACCCTTCTTACATTTTTTATTACCACATTATTAAGTGCCCAACAATTAGATCTTGAAAAATTAAAAAGCATGAAACCAAGGGCCATTGGGCCGGCGGGAATGAGTGGGCGTATTACAGCAATTGATGTTGTAAATAGCAATCCGGATATTATTTACGCTGGTGCAGCATCTGGTGGTGTTTGGAAATCGGAAAGTGGTGGTATTGACTGGAAACCTATTTTCGACAAACAACCAGTTCAGGGAATCGGTGCCATAGCCATCCAACAAAACAACCCAGATGTAATTTGGGTGGGCACGGGCGAGGGCAACCCCAGAAATAGCCTCAATGGCGGCTACGGAATCTATAAAAGTTTGGATGCCGGCGTTACTTGGCAATTGATGGGTTTGGAAAAAACGCGGAATATTCACCGCATAATTATCGATAAAGACAACCCAAATACGGTTTATGTGGCAGCTATTGGATCTCCTTGGGGCGAACATCCTGAGCGTGGCGTTTTTAAAACTACGGATGGAGGCAAAACTTGGACCAAATCACTTTTTGTAAACAATAAAACAGGAGCGGCTGATTTGGTGGTAGATGCAACCAACCCCAACAAACTAATTGCCGCTATGTGGGAACACCGTCGTAAACCATGGACTTTCAATTCTGGAGGAGAAGGTTCGGGGCTATACATTACTTATGATGGTGGCGAAAATTGGACAAAAAAAACGGACAAGGATGGTTTACCAAAAGGAGATTTAGGCAGAATAGGTTTAGCAATAGCACCAAGCAATCCTAAAATTGTGTATGCATTAATCGAATCCAAAAAAAATGCACTTTATAAATCTGAAGATGGAGGCATAAAATGGAAAAAAATAAACGATAAACCAGAAATTGGAAATCGTCCATTCTATTACTATGATTTATTCGTAGATTCTAAAAATGAAAACAGGTTATATACGGTCTTTACGTACGTAAATGTTAGCGACGACGGTGGTAAATCTTTCAAACAATTAATGCCCGCTTATAATTCCAATGCGGGTATCCATCCCGATCATCATGCTTGGTACATTCATCCAGAAGATCCTAGTTTTATGATAGACGGTAATGATGGCGGTCTAAATATTACCCGTGATAAGGGTAAAACTTGGCGTTTTGTAGAAAACCTACCAGTAGGGCAATTCTATCATATTGCATACGATATGGATTATCCTTATAATCTTTATGGAGGCATGCAAGATAATGGTTCTTGGGCTGGGCCAGCCTACGTGTTGAAAGCACAGGGTGTCAGAAATTCATACTGGCAAGAATTAATGTTTGGAGATGGTTTTGACGTAATTCCAGATCCTAAAAATTCGAGATATGGTTATGGAATGTCACAACAAGGTTATGTAGGCAGATATGATCGGGAAACGGGGAATACAAAGATGATTCGCCCCACACATCCCGATCCAGAGGTTAAATTACGCTTTAATTGGAATGCCGCTATCGCTATGGATACTTTTGATAGTGAAACCTTGTATTTTGGAAGCCAGTTTGTGCACAAATCGACCAACCAAGGCCATGAATGGGAGGTAATTTCACCAGATTTAACCACTAACGATCCCGAAAAACAAAAACAACATGAAAGCGGTGGCTTGACCATGGATGCCACAGGTGCGGAAAACCACACCACTATTTTAGCAATAACCCCAAGTACGTTGGAAAAAGGTTTACTTTGGGTAGGCACCGATGACGGACAAATACAATTGACCAGAAATGGTGGGGAAACATGGGCCAATGTTACACCTATTAGGAATAAAAAGTTTCCGAAAGGTAGTTGGATAGCACAAATAAAGGTATCATCATTTAATGCCGGGGAAGCCTATGCCGTTGTAAACAATTATAGAAATTTTGATTTTAAACCTTATCTATTTAGAACAAGGGATTATGGAAAAACGTGGGAAAGTTTGCTGGAGGGTAAAGACGAAATCTTTGGATATTCTTTGGCATTGATTCAAGACCCGATTGAAAAAAAACTAATCTTTTTAGGAACTGAAAATGGATTGTATGTCAGTTTGGATGAAGCTAAAACATGGACAAAATGGACGAATGATTATCCGAGTGTATCTACGATGGATTTAGGTATTCATCCTCGTGAACACGATTTGGTAATTGCAACTTTTGGAAGATCAATGTATGTCTTGGATGATATCAGACCGTTGCGAACACTGGCAAAAGAAGGCATTCAAGTTTTAAATGATACGTTAAAAGTTTATGATTCGCCCGATGCTTTTATCAATCTCATTCAACAACCTTCTGGTTCTCGTTTTGGTGGCAACGCACTTTTTAATGGTGAAAACAGATCAATTAGAGGAGCAAAAATAAATTATAGCATTAACAAACCAACGGATACCGCAAAAAGTAAAAAGTCAGATTCTATTACTTTAAAAGTGTACAATGTGAGCAACGAATTAATTAGAACCCTTAAACAAAAAGCACCAAAGGAAAGCGGTCTGCACGAAGCAAGTTGGAATTTAGATGAAAAAGGAGTCCGAGGACCTTCCAGAAATATTACCAAAAAAGATGCCCCTGAACCAGGAGGCGTAACCGTTTTACCGGGTAACTACAAAGTGGTACTCGATTATGGAAACCATAAAGATTCCACTACGATAAAAGTAGCTTATGACCCACGTGTTGAAATGCCCTTTGAAGTTTTAAAAAGTAAATATGACTTGCAAAAGCAATTGGAAAAACAATTTGAACGGACTGGAAAAGCAGTTGAGCAATTGAACGAATCCAAAAAAATTGCATCCAGCTACAAAAAGCAATTTAAAGAAGTTGACAAGAAAAAATATAAGGATGCCATTAAAAAAAGTGATTCGATTGTTAAATCGATTGACAAATTAATTGACGCCATAATCGGTAAAGAAGATAAAAGACAAGGGATTACTCGTAACCCAGAGCTTACGCCAATGAACTTTTTATATACCGCACGGAGCTATGTAAACAGTTTACAAGAAAAACCTGGAAAAACACAACAACAACTGATAAAAAATGCGGATAAAAAAGTAGATGAAGTCATAAAAAAAATAGATGATTTCTTTACTAAAGAATGGTCAGCGTATAGAAAAGACATTGAAGCTATTGATTTTACGTTGTTTAAGGATTAAAGCCCATCCCTAACCCTTCCCCAAGGGAAGGGGATACAACTGGGGCGACAATAACCTGATTAATATTATTACAAAGTTAAATGAATCTAACTGAAATTAAAATACTCCAAACAGCAATAGCAGTTGTACTATTTTTTATACTTCGTTTAGTAATGAATAAATTTATTGAGCGAACTGTTGCTACAAATGTTTTGCAAAAAACCCGAGGGAAAATCATTAAAAAAATAGTTTTTATTGTCCTCATTACAATTACAATAATTTTTATTCTTACGGTTTGGGGCGTAGAGCAAAAAGAATTATTTGTTTTTATGGCTTCCGTTTTAACAGTTATTGGAATCGCCTTATTTGCACAATGGTCTCATTTATCAAACCTAACTTCTGGCTTAATCATTTTTTTCAATCATTCCGCCAAATTAGACGATACTATTATCATCATTGATAAGGATTTTGAAGTAGAGGGTAGAATAAGTGATATAGGACTTTTCTTTATTAAATTAAAAACCAAAGATGGGGAAGAGGTTTTACTACCAAACAATATTTTCTTGCAAAAAATGGTGAAAAAGAAAAAAACCTAATTCACAAATTTCCTAAATTCCTCAATATTTTCTGAGCTTCCTTGGACATATAACAAATCGTTCTGATATATTTTTTGGTCGGGGTGAATATCATCAATTATTTTATCCTTGTGGGAAACCGCCAATACACTAATACCGTATTTTGCACGAATATTAGCTTCTTTTAATGATCTACCGTTAATTTTACTGCTGTCGCTAGTTACTCTGACACAGGTAATGCTAAAATCTGGAATCGAAGTAGGAGTAAAGGTTTTAGGTACTTTTTTCTTCATTTGAAAGACCTCATAATTATCAGACCGCACATATTCTATCAAGTTGTCTATTTGGCTTTCAGGCACTAAAAAATTATGCATTACCCTTGAAAATATTTCAATAGACGTTTCAAATTCTTCGGGAATTACGTCATCAGCACCTAAAGCAATTAATTCACTTATCTCACGCACATATCGTGTCCGAACTAGTATATGAACCGTTTGCGAGGTATCGCGTATATTTCTAATTACGGTTTTGGTAGCCTCTTTATCGGAAATTGCAATAACTACGGACCGTGCCCTTGACAAGTTTACCGTATCCAATATGTGAGGCTGTGAAGCATCACCGAATAAAATTGGAATTCCGTCATCTTTGGCCGATTTAACGATGGTTGGGTTCATTTCGATGACCACATAGGGAATGTCGGCATATTGAGCCGCCTTTGCCAAATTTGAACCGTTGATACCGTAACCGATAATGATTAAGTGATTATGTATTTCCTTATCCATTACATCATCGTTTTCGGTGGTATTGGGAAGCGTATTATCTATTTTTCTTCCCAATTTTGTGTTTAAAAACTTATCCGCTATGGTATGCGAGAACATAATAACGAAAGGAGTTAAAATCATAGAAACAATGGAAACCGATAAAAAATATTGGTTGGTTTCTTCACTCAATAAACCATGTTCTATCCCAATAGTTGACAGGATAAAGGCAAATTCCCCAATTTGAAATAACGATAAGCCGGTAAGCACTACGGCCTTAGGTGGATATTTTAAAACCGCTACGGCTATAGAAGTTGCCAACGTTTTAATTAGAAAAACGGTCAATACCAGCAATAGAATTATGCCGATATGTCCGATAAAAAATGATAAGTCCAACAGCATCCCTATGGATATAAAAAAGATACTGGTAAACAATTCCCTAAATGGCAAGATGATACTTGTGGCTTGATGTGAATATTCCGATTCGGAGATAATCAATCCCGCCAAAAAAGCTCCCAATGCCAGTGAAAGTCCCGCCTCGGACGTTAAAAAAGCAACTGCAAAACAAATTGCAATTGTAGTGAGTAGAAAAAGTTCTTGACTTTTGGTCTTGGCAACGGCGTACATCAATTTGGGTACAATATATCTGGCACTTACAATGGTAATAATAACCACGATAATCGACTTTACCACCAACATTACGATGCTCATTCCAACATTTTCAGATGTACCTGCCAAAATGGGCGTTATCAACATCATTGGTACTACAATAATGTCCTGAAATATGAGTATTGCCAATGCGTTACGCCCGTGAGCAGTTTTCATTTCGTTTCTATCCTGTAATATTTTCAGTACAATAGCGGTACTTGACAGAGAAAACAAGAATCCAACAAAAACTGCCTCTTCAATCGAGTTTCCTAAAAAATAATATGCAAATCCTGAAATTAAAATAGTTAACCCGACTTGCAAAGAGCCACCAATAAAAACAGTATTTTTTATTGATGCCAATTGCTTTAAAGACAACTCCATGCCAATAACAAACAATAGTAAAATGACACCTATTTCTGATATTACTTCAATTTGATCACTTGCTCCTATTAAGCTAAGTCCATGGGGGCCAATGACGATACCCGTTACTAAAAAACCCAAAATAGAAGGCAATTTGAGTCGTTGTAACAAAAAGACAATTAGGATAGAGAATCCTAATAAAATTACAAAATCTTGCAATAACGGCGTATGATGCATAATTTAGTTTGGTTTTTATTTACAACAAATCTTTCAATGTGCGTTAATGCGAAAATAGAATAAATTGGGTTAAAAATAAGAATAATTCAATGTTAATTGGTAGGAATTAAACACTTATCATTTTCCCATTTGCCTTTTAAATCCTCAACGGGTATAATTTGTCCTTGACAGTTTAAAAAATTGCCATTGCTATCTTTTTTCAAGATTCTTAATTTACCTTTACGGATGGCATCCAACAAATATTTAACAATATTTTCTTTTGAGGAATTTTTATATTTCTTGCCCAGCGTAGCACCAATTTGGTTATTAAATAAATCCATGTCTGAAGAAGGTTTATCAGGTAAAATCCCATCTTCCAATTGTCGTTTTTTATATGTTTGGTAATTTCCTTTTTCGTGAGCTTTACCCAAACTCAACGATGCGTTTTTTCCTATTTTTTGAGCCGATCTGGCCATCCAGAAACTATGTTTAAAGGCATCTAGTTGTCCGCCATTTATATCTTTTCCAATAACATTTTCTTTAGCTATAGAATCAGTGGTAATCAATGCCTCTCTTGAAACCTGATAAGCTTTCTTCGCCTTAAAAGGATGAAAAACAACCCAGGTTCTTTCAGGTTTTGATAATTTTGAATAGGATTGTTTTAACTTTGGGGAGCAACTGCTCACAAAAATCAAAACAATAAGCAATAAGTATTTCATAGAAACAAAGCGATTATCCTCGCAAATTTATAACTTTGAAATTAATTAAAAACAAAAAATACAAACACATGAAATATCATCCTATAGACAACAAACTTTTTATTAAAAACCGCAAAAATTTTATGGCAAAAATGAAGCCCAATAGTTTGGCGGTTTTTAATTCCAATGATATTTATCCGATAAGTGCCGATAGTACTATGCCATTTCAGCAGCATCGAGATATTTTCTATTTGAGCGGTGTTGACCAAGAGGAGAGCATCCTAGTTTTGTTTCCCGATTGTCCCAAGGAAAAACACAGAGAACTATTATTTTTAAAAGAAACCAATGACCATATTGCCGTATGGGAAGGTGAAAAACTGACCAAAGAAGCGGCTTTGAAAACCAGCGGTATCAAAACCGTGTACTGGCTGAAGGATATGGAAAAAATTATGTTTGAGCTGATGACGCAATGCGATACGGTTTATATAAATACCAATGAACATTATAGAGCGTCTGTTGAAACAGAAACCCGAGAAGACCGCTTTACAAAATGGCTTTTAAATAAATATCCCGCACATTCTGTGGCTAAAAGCAACCCTATTCTGCAGCGTTTACGCTCTGTAAAGAATCCGATAGAGATAGACTTGATGCAACAGGCTTGTAATATTACAGAAAAAGGATTTAGACGAGTACTCAATTTTGTAAAACCAGGTGTTTGGGAATACGAGATCGAAGCTGAGTTTATGCACGAATTTTTGAGAAACAGATCCAAAGGCTTTGCCTACACACCCATTATTGGCTCGGGCAATAATGCCAATGTATTGCATTATGTAGAGAATAACCAACAATGTAAAAAAGGGGAATTGATACTAATTGACGCCGGTGCCGAATATGCAAATTATGCAAGTGACATGACCCGTACCATACCCGTCTCTGGAAAATTCAACAAAAGACAAAAAGAGGTTTATAATGCTGTAAACCATGTAAAGAAAGAAGCTACTAAAATGTTGGTTCCAGGTACCGATTGGGCAGAATACCATGTAGAAGTAGGTAAATTGATGACTTCCGAATTGTTAGATTTAAAACTATTGGATAAAGCCGATATAAAAAACGAAGACCCAGAATGGCCAGCTTATAAAAAGTATTTTATGCACGGCACATCACACCACATGGGATTGGACACGCACGATTATGGCATATTAACAGAACCCATGCAAGCTAATATGGTATTTACGGTAGAGCCAGGTATTTACATCCCTAATGAAGGATTTGGAATTAGACTAGAAGATGATGTAGTTATTCAAGAAAAAGGGGAACCGTTTAACTTAATGCAAAATATTCCAATTGAAATTGAGGAAATTGAGGATTTGATGAACGGTTAATAATAAAATATACTATAACGAAATAGATTTAAACTGATAATATAATGAAAAAAGCACACCTATTTATCGCATTTTTAACGGTATTTGCCTTCTCCTTAAGTGCACAAGAGGAAACAACCTCAAAGCCAAAATTCGAAATCAAAGTAATTACAAGTGTAGAATCTATTGTACCCAGTGGTTTGGGAAGGTCTAGAATTATTTCCGCCAACGCTGATCGTGATTATAAAGATTTTACTTCTGAACAGACCGAAGATGACAACAGTAGTAACAAATCTAAAAGGAAAGACATCCGTGTAAAAGATTTTGAGGAAACCAAACTCTTAAATTTCTATAATATCGCTGGAATCAGGTTTCAAAATATTGCCGCCAATGATGCGGTTATTTCTTCAAAATTAACGGATATGTTGGCCGAAGGTTGGGATTTGATTTTTGTAGCCTCAGCCGTTGAAAGTGACGCTGGAGATAAAGACGGACAAGGTATTTTTATTACGAGGTATATTTTTAAAAGAGCTCTGTAAAAGGCAAATATTCTACCCTTTAATTACGTGTATTCTTAATCGAAAAACCGATAATACTGCATGCTGGTAAAAAATAAAAATCTATAAAATAATATTGATTTTACCCGTTGTGCATTTTGATAAAACTCTGTCAATTCGAGTGAATTTTACGATTGAAATGAGTAAAATTTATATCGAGAATAAGGATTTTGGCTTGTTAATTAGTTCTCGATACGATTTTTTGATACTGTTTTGATTCAAAATACACAACTGGTTGATTTTTATATGTTAAACATCCCCATAAACACGTTTTACAAAATCACCATTTAAAAAGGCTTTAGTATCCAATTGACTTTGAAGTGTGATGCCCCTGGGTTTTTTCTCCAGCAACCACAGTACGGATTGTACCAATGGTACTGCTGTTGTAGTTTGTATCGCCCTTAATAAATGTTTGCCCACTTTTTGGGGTTCTATGTTTTTTGAAATTTCCTGTCTTCGTAAATTTCCTTTGGCATCTTTTCCTTCCACCGCGGCATACAATATAATCTGGTCGTCTTCAATTAGCGGAATTTCTCGCAGCATTATTTCTTGTAAGTCTGAAATAAGATTATCCGAACCTTTCAAATCTTCTAATTGACTATTTACCCAACCATAATGCCCTGGGTGCCGTAAGGTTTTATAATCCAATCTTTTTACTTTTCCGCTTAATGCATCGGGTAAATCAGCAGCACCTCCAGAAGTAAGATCTTCTTCATAAGTAATGCCATCAATAATAATGGTTGCTCTTTCAGACAATGCTGGAATATTCGTTTTTTTAAAATTACGAATTAC
The DNA here is from genome assembly GCF_034296135.1 of Aureibaculum koreense. Lineage (NCBI taxonomy): Bacteria > Pseudomonadati > Bacteroidota > Flavobacteriia > Flavobacteriales > Flavobacteriaceae > Aureibaculum > Aureibaculum koreense. The sequence continues at coordinate 62,498 of NZ_JAXKVV010000005.1, read as the reverse complement.
CACACAATCTTTGATATATTCCGTTGCTACACCTATTGGACTCCATGTAAATCCGTAAAAGTGCGGTGAGACTGCATTTTTGGTCAAAGCCCCGACTTTAAATTCCAAGATATCAACAGTATCAACCTTATATTGATTACAAAATTGTTGAAACATAAAATTTGCCAATACATCAATATATCCAGGTGCCAAACCCGTTTGCAGCACAAAACCAGTATTGGCATCTTTGGCGAGGTCTATAATCTGATTGGTCTCAGAAACATATTCTGTAAGGTTGGCATAATAAAGATTAAAATCTTTAGCATAACTCGCCATTTTGGGTGCCAATTTCCCAGGCAAACAATCCAACAATGCATCACCATCCGTAAAAATGGCTTTCATCTCCTCGGTAATTTCATCAGAATCAAGATGAAAGGGAATTACCTTATAATTTTTTGTAGTTCCTTCCTCTATCCATTTAGCCACTTTTTGAGCTTTTGAAAGTGTACGATTTCCAATGTAAATAGTGGGAGCTACATTGCTCCATTCAGCTAGAATAAGTCCCGCAGCCTCGGCTATGCCTCCTGCACCAGCAATAATGATGTTATAGTGAGCATTCATAATTTATTGTTGTTATCTCTCAACATTAAATATAAACATTATTCTTATAACTCTAAGATCAAACCCATCAAAATACAAACCTTTGATTTTATTTACTTTACATACAATAAAACGAACATTTTAGCCGTTACATAACAACATCGCTAAACATTTATTTATTGCAAAAAACTACTTTAAAAATACTTACTAAACTTTTTAATGTTGCGTTGCTGTTTTTACTTCTGCAAACGGCCACTCAGATTTGCAATGCCCAAACTAAAAAAGATTCTATAAAAATCAGAGAACTTAAGAATCCCAGTATTGAAGATTATGAACAATTGGTTTTTGAATCTACACAGTACCTCTTAAGCAATCCTGTTGATAAAAAATCAGCAAAATTTGTCAGTGCTTCTAAAATTGTTTGTTTTTGGATGCACCAAGAAACAGGTTATGGAATGCCCTTGGGCGGAAATTTTTATTATAAGCTTAGAAATGAAAGCAACCAACAATATATTTATGCGGTTAGCATGGTTAATTATTTGTTAGATCAAAAAATAAACCATAAACGTGTATTAAAATGCTTGCCTATAGCGGGTCAAAATTATAGTATGCAAGAAGATGTGCAAGAGGTACGATTAAAAGCTGCCGAAATATTCTTAGACTTTGCCAAAAAACGTAAGAACAAGATAAAACTGACCGTTAGGGCCAGAAAATATCTTAAACACCACCGAAAAGGAACACTTCACGAAAAGTTCTTGGAAGACATTGAAGAGCCACCCAAACTAAAAGAAATCAACTCTCCGTTTATTACCTATGTCAGGCCTAATTAATTGCAACGATAGAAGTTTTTAGTTATATTTATTGAGTATTAAAGCTAAAATTTGATAAATAATTAATTCTATGCGTTTAAAATTGAAAATTATAGTAATTACCCTGCTTACAGCTATTGCTTTTTCAAGCTGTGTAAATTTGCAGCATGTCAATGAATTTTCTTTTTCCTCGCTACAGGGAATAACTGCATTTGAAGAGTTGAACTATAGCTTTAAACAAAGTTGTTTAGATAAATGTATCGACAAAAACATCAACAACTTAGATATTATAACTACTGCATGTGATTGCAAGCAAGAGGAATTAGCTGATAGCATAACATTAAAGATTTACAGTTCTGTATATGGTTATTTTGACGGATTAGTCAAACTTTCGGATGGTGAACTTACCTCATATCAAACAGCAGCATTGGAAACGGCTTTAACTGAAGGCGATTTTGGATCAATCACCGTAAATAAAAATAACGTGGAATCTTACTCTAAGATTTCTCGCATTTTAATTAGAGCATTTACAGATTCATTTAGAAGAAATGAGATTAAAGAATATGTTACCGAAGCTAACGAGCCGGTTATCGAACTACTAACATTTTTGGACTTTAATATTGCTGCAAACTTAAATGGAAAATTGAATGTAAAAAAAGAGCGTATAAAAGCCGATTATTTTGACTTGATAAAAGACAAATCGCTTTCGAACATGGAAAAGCGGAATGCGGTAAAAGAATACTTCCAGATGATATCAGAAATTGAAAGTCAGCAAGGTAAATTATTTACCTATTCAAATACATTGTCTAAAATAGCAGAAGGACATCAACAATTACACGATAATATTGACAGCTTAAAGGAAAAAGAAATAAAGCAAATTCTTTTTCAATATGCCAGTGAAATCAAAGTAATTATTTCAGAATTTAATAAAATAGAAGGATAAGATGGGGAAATTAACTTCAAAACAGGTTCATGAATTGGCCAATAATTTTTTGGCGTTGGCTCAATCTATTGGTGACTACAGATATAAAAACTATGAGGTGTTAACTGAAGAAGAAAATAAAATTTTACGTGAAACCCATAAAAGAACCCTTGATTATTCTGATGATTTATACACTGTGTCTGCAACGCTGGTAATAGACAATGTAAAAAGTTCGCTTGCAGAGCTGGATGCGATAACCGAAAATATTAGAATGTCTTACCAATCTTTAGAAGATGTACAAAAAGCCATTGACATTGCCACTAATGTTATTACGTTGGGAGCATCGATTTTTAGCTTAAATCCGCAAGCAATTTCAGATGCCATGGGCAGCTTAAAGGATGCAGTGGAAGATAACCCTGTCGCTTAATTTGCAGATTATTTTTTTAAATTGGTGATTTCCTTCTAAATGAATAATTTTATTCCTAATTTCAATAAAAAATTTGAACAAATACAACCCACATATCCACAATCGAAAATCCACCCGATTAAAAGGATATGATTATTCACAAGATGGGGCGTATTTTATCACCATTTGTTGCCACGAACATAACTGTTTATTTGGTGAGGTAATTAATGGTGAAATGGTATTGAATGCATATGGAAAAATTGCATATAACGAATGGTCAAAAACCCCAGAAATTCGAAATAATGTGGAATTGGATGTTTTTGTTATTATGCCCAACCATTTGCACGGTATTATTATTTTAAACGGTGGTAGGGGCGAATCGAATTCGCCCGATACAAATATCAAATCGCATTTGCAGAATACAACAGACAAATCGAATTCACCCCAATGTGGTACGTCTAATACAGTAGGGGCAATTGTACGTGGATTTAAATCAGCAGTTACCAAACAATTAAATGAATTGAATATTGATTGTAAAATATGGCAACGCAATTATTACGATCATATAATTCGTAATGAAGAATCTTATATAAATATTTCAAATTATATCATAAATAATCCTGAAAAATGGGAAGATGATAAATTTTATCGGAAATAAACATTGTTTTCAAAATTGTAAACCTTGAATGACCCCATAATGAGCAAATGCAATTCATTTTGAAAACAAACGAATGTGATTCGAATTAATAAAACGGGCGAATGCAATTCGCCCCTACGGGGATGTGGACGTAAAATAACATGGGCAATTTTCGGGAATATACCGTCAATTATCAAACAATTTAATTTACAAAAAACAATCACAAATTATAACTATCTTGCCTACGCAACCCAACTTTTTATATGCAATGTATTTTAAAAAATTCAATCTATGAAAACAATACTTTCTATTTTACTATTAACCTCTTCACTTTGTTTTAGCCAACCTGGTTTTATAGAAATTGAAGTGAGGGATTCCATTCAATTAAAACCTGAAACATTTGAATATCATATTAGCATAGATGATTCAATGGTTATGGAATTCAATGCTGATGTACCTTACAACCCTAAAGTAGCCAAAACAAAAAGGAAAGAAAAATTATCAGAACTGCAAGCTTTTTTAACAAATAAGGGTTATTCTTTTTCTTCTTTAAATGATCTTAGTTACGAGGTTAATAACAGTTCTTACTTATCCAGAAATGATGCTATAGTCATAACATTAAACAAATCTGATGACTTACAAAAAATATCTGAAGACCTCAAGGAATTGGATTTTGTAAACGGTAAAATTGGTAAAATATATTATGAAGATGAAGAAAAATCTGAAGAAAGATTATTTAAAAAGATCTTAGAAAAAACGAACAAAAAAGCACAGATGATCGCCAAATTATCAGGTTTAAAATTAGGAAAACTAGTTGATTTTAAGGAAGTAAAAGAAGTTGACAATATCTCATACAGTATGTTAGATATATTTATGGTTTCACAACAAGGTAAACCCTGGAATAGGATAAAAAACAACTTATACGGTCAAAAAACGGAAGCCATTGTGGTAAAATTTTTGGCGGAATAAATGAAAAACAGGCCTGTTTTAATTTTTGCAATGACTTTGGCAATAGTGGTCGAGGTCATTCTAATAATTTTGATTTATCATAAAATTGGTGATGAAAGGCTGCCTGGACAGATTGTGCGTTTGCTATTTCAGCTCATTCTTATAGCATTTATTTTGATTAGAAAATCTAATATTATACTTCTCATTTTATCAGGATATTATATCATTACAGGTATTTACACACTATACATGATAAGCAATCCGAATTCAATTGAAGCAGCATTTAGTCTTTACAATATTGTCATAGGAATAATTATTTATTTTCATGATTGGATTGAAAATCGATTAAATTTGGGCTTATCTTCAAAAAACAAAACTTAATTAAAATGAAACATTGGATTTTATCAGAAACTGAATTCGAAAAGAGTTATATAATTTTAACAGAAAAATCTGTTTGGTTAACTAGTCAAGATAAGAACTTAGATATTAATAAATTAATTGAGACCAAGAATTTGGGTATAGTTAAAAGTATTCGCTATGAAGATTTAAAAGAAATTGTTTTTATTGATTCCAATTTTTCAATAGAGTTTAGATATAAGGACGATAGTGTTCCAGAAATAAATTTACCGATTGACAAAATGATATACAGTGAAATAAAATCTTATTTAAAAAATAATCTTAAAGGAACCGAACTCAAGAATTTTTCACTTTTTAAACAAATACTTCCCCATTTAATTTCATTTGTCATTTTAAGTTTAATAATTGGTTTAACCTATATGTCTGCATTAGAAATTGAGAGTGGAAATGAAGTAAGAGTTTCAGGCGGTAAATCATTTATCATAACATCAATTGCAAAAGTTTTAGGCTCAACCGCTACATTAATAATTGGCGTGATAATAATTTCACTTTTAATTTATTTTATTAGTAGAAAAATACAAAACCCCAATAGAGGCGAGGTATTGAAAATAAAAAAATCACCTAGATTAGTAGCATGAAAAAATTAAAATTCCCCACGGCACAAACCATATTATTAATAATTGCAGGTTTTGTTGCCTTATTAACTTGGGTGGTCCCTGCTGGTAAATTTGATAGTTTAACCTATACTACTACAGACAAAACTTTTATAAAAACCAGTTTAGAAACTACCACCGCATTGCCTGCCACACAACATACTTTAGACAGCTTACAGATTAAAATTCCTTTAGAGAAATTTACTAGTGGTGCTATTTATAAACCTATTGGCATCCCTAATACCTACCAACAATTAGAAGCCAGACCACAGGGTTTTGCTGCTTTTGTGCAATCGCCCATAAAAGGTATTATTGCGGCGGCTGATATTATTTTTCTGGTCTTAATTATTGGTGGTCTTATTGGTATTATGAACCTTACCGGAGCTTTTGATGCTGGTATTGCTTGGTTGGCAAAAGCCTTAAAAGGCCGGGAATTTATTCTCATTATTATGGTTACTTGTCTCGTAGCATTAGGCGGCACTACTTTTGGGTTAGCAGAAGAAACCATTGCCTTTTTTCCTATTTTAATTCCCGTTTTTATTGCCGCAAAATATGATGCTATGGTTGGTTTGGCCTGTATTTTTTTAGGGTCTAGTATTGGCACCATGTGTTCTACAGTAAATCCGTTTTCAACCATTATTGCCTCAGATGCCGCTGGTATTAATTGGACTACCGGACTCAACGGACGGTTTATGATGTTGTGTATCGTACTTATTATTAGCTTATGGTATATACTGCGGTATGCTAAGCGTGTAAAAAATGACCCTACAAAATCTGTTATTTACGATCAGAAAGAACAACTAGAAGCCTTATTTCATTCCAATTCAGCACATAAAAACCTACAATTAACCCCCAGATTACGTTTAATTTTATTGGTATTTAGTCTAAGTTTTATCATTATGATTATAGGGGTTTCCAAATTAGAGTGGTGGTTTATAGAAATGACCGCTACTTTTTTAGTTGGTGCCGTTATCATCGGATTTATTGGTAAAATAAAGGAATCGCATTTCGTAGAAGCCTTTTCTAAAGGAGCTGGCGATTTATTGGGTGTAGCCTTTATTATTGGTATTGCCAGAGGCGTTTCTGTACTTATGGATGACGGATTGATTAGCGATACGCTATTATACCATGCCAGTACGGTAAAGGACGGTATGAACAAAGGAATCTTCGTAAATGCAATGCTTTATATTTATGGAGGTTTGTCATTTTTTATTCCCTCCTCTTCGGGTATGGCGGTATTGACCATGCCTGTAATGTCTCCACTTGCGGATACGGTGGGTATTGGTAGGGAAATTATTGTGAATACTTACCAATACGGTATGGGGTTGTTCTATTTTATAAACCCTACAGGCCTTATTTTACCCTCATTGGCCATTGTAAAAATCGGTTTTGACAGATGGTTAAAATTTATAATGCCATTATTTATAGTTTTAGTAATAGTGACTATGTTGGTATTAACCATTTCTGTGTATTTATGATCTTATCTATACTTTTAAGTAGTATCTTTTTTATACTTGCCTTAATTCATTTCAATTGGGTTTTTTGGTGGTAGTTTTGGTTTTAATGCGTCCTTACCGACCAAAACAACTGGAGAACGTGTTTTGAATCCCAAAAAAATAGATAGTGGCATTGTCGCACTTGTATTAACTGCTTTTGGATTTTTCTATTTGATAAAAACCAATTTAATTACAGTAAACATACCTTCTTGGATACTTACGTATGGCACATGGATTATTCCTGCTATTTTTCTATTACGTGCCATAGGAGATTTTAAATATATAGGTTTCTTTAAACGTGTTAAATCTACTGATTTTGCCAAATTAGATACTAAATTTTTTTCGCCATTATGTTTGACAATTTCTACTTTGGGAATTTTGATTGCAGTTATAAACTAATCTAAGCATAAAAATCTTTTTCTTTTTTGCTCCTTCCCTTGGCAAGGCAAGGTGGATTCCGACTTTTTCAGTCGGAAGACAGAAGGGTCTGAAATTATATTATAATTTATAGTAACTTAGTAACCCTAACCAAATACACAATGAAAAAATCAATTTTTACTTTCCTGCTAGCATGTTGCACACTGGTAACTTTTAGCCAGACCACTTCTATAAAAAACTCACCGCCACTTGCGGAAGCAACACCTAGTAGTGTAGGTATGTCAGCCGAAAGATTAGCACGAATTGATGCTATGCTCAAAGCGGCCATTGAAGACCAACAAGTGCCTGGTGCAGTGGCATTAATTGCCAGAAATGGAAAAATTGTCTATCACAAAGCATTTGGAATGGCAGATAACACCACAGGAAAAGCATTAAAAAAAGATGCTATTTTTAGAATTGCTTCCCAAACCAAAGCCATAACCTCAACAGCGGTAATGATGTTGTGGGAAGAAGGAAAATTCCAATTAGATGACCCTATTTCAAAATTTATCCCTGAATTTGAAAATGCTCACGTATTGGATACCTTATACGAAGATGGAACGTATGATACGAGTCCCGCTTCAAAACCCATCACCATACGGCATTTGTTAACACATACCTCAGGGATTGGTTATGGTGTTATTGACGGCGACGAACGATTTAAAAAAATTTATAAGAAAGCAGGAATCACCGATTTATTCACAACGGAAAATATAAGTATTGAAGAAAGTGTAAAAAAGTTGGCAAAGTTGCCTTTACATCACAATCCAGGTGAAAAATTCACCTATAGCGAAGGCTTGGATGTGTTAGGCTATTTTATAGAAATTGTATCCCAAATGCCTTTTGATAAATTTCTAAAAACAAGAATATTTGACCCGTTGGGAATGGAAGATACTTGGTTTTATTTACCCGAATCTAAACACGATAGATTGGTGACCATACAAAAAAAGGAAAATGACAAATGGATAAGTTATCCTACCACATTTTATGACCCTGATTATCCTAAAAAAGGGGCGAAACGGTTCTTTTCTGGTGGTGCAGGACTGTCTAGTACAGCAAAAGACTATGCCGCTTTTTTGCAGATGTATTTGAACAATGGTGAGTTAAATGGCAAACGTTTATTAAGTCGTACTACAATTCAATTTATAATGGGTAATCAAATTGGAGATTTGTGGGGAGATTCAGGCAGCTATTACGGATTGGCCTTCGGTGTTTTAGACAAAAAAGGGCAAGATATGGGCGGTAAGGGTAGCAAAGGAACTTTTGAATGGGGCGGTTATTTTAATACCCAATATTTTGCCAACCCAAAAGAAAATATTATTGGGATATTGATGAAACAAACACAAAATACCTCCACTGATGAAACAGCTTGGAAATTCAAAATATTAATTGGCCAAGCTATTGATGATTAATTTAAAAATTTAAACTTATGGACAAAGCACTACAAACTATGATTGATAATATGCCTGAAAAAACAGGTAAGTCATTAGAGCAATGGAAAAGGATTTTACAAACAAAAGAATTTACTAAACACAGCGAAGCCGTTAAATATCTAAAAAGTGAACATCAAGTAACACACGGTTTTGCCAATACTATTGTAACCCTTTCAAAAGATAACAATGACGCTCCTGATGATTTGGTTGAAAACCAATTTAAAGGCAAGGAAGGTTTACTGCCCATATATGAAAAATTAATTACCGTAGTAAGTAATTTTGGTAATGATGTTACCATTGCACCAAAAAAAACCAGTGTAAGTATTATAAGAAAAAGACAGTTTGCACTTATAAAGCCAGCCACCAAAACGCGTATTGACTTAGGTTTAAAAATAAAGGACAAACCTACTACCGATAGGCTTGAAAATTCTGGTCCTTTTGGTACTATGTGTACACACAGAGTACAAATACATTCTACTGGAGAAGTTGACGGGCAGTTGATAAATTGGCTAAAAGAAGCTTACGAGCAATCGGTTTAATCTTGAGTTTTTAAGTTATTCTCAGAGAGAAGATTCACAATTAAAAAAGTTACAAAAGCGGGCAATACCCAGCCTAAGCTATATTTAGAAAGTGGGATTACATTTTTTATGCCTACCAAACTATCCGCAGGAACTAAAAATTGTAAAAAATCTGGAATACTAAACAAAAAAGTAATCAAAACCACCATTCTAAAAACCTCTTTTGAAGCATATTTATCTGGCACTACATTTAGTAAAATCAGTACAATTGTTATTGGGTATATAAACATTAATATAGGCAAGGCTATCATAATTATTGAATGAAAATCCAATTTACCCACTAAAATTCCCAAAACACATCCTAATACAGCAGTAACAACATATATTTTTTGTGAGTTATTAAAAAGCCCCTTGAAGTAATCTGCTGTTCCTGTAACAATTCCCACCGCTGTTGTAAAACATGCCAGTGCTATCAATACGCTTAAAAAGGTTTTACCGATACCTCCTAAAGTTCGTAGGCTTATTCCCATTAACAAATTAGCTCTTTGCATATCATTGCTTAAAGCGTCGTCTATAAAAATTTCAGAGCCATAAACTGCACCTAATGAAATCAAGCCAGCATAAATAACAAACAAACCTAGTCCTGCTATAAATCCCGCTTTTTTTATAATTTCCCTTTTCACTAAAAAGGAATCCTTGTTATGAATATTTAAAGATATAATAATTACGGCTCCTACTACAACGGCACCAATAGCATCAAACGTCTGATAGCCTTCTAACAATCCATCCACAATAGGTGTTTCAAAATTAGAGGGGTTCATTAATATTTCACTAGAAAATAAACCAATTCCAATTACTAAAACGAGTATCAATACAATTAACGGCGTTAAAAATTTACCGATAAGACTTAAAATCTTAGAACGATTTAACACAAAAACCAACACCAAACCAAAATATATGCTACTTGTTAACAGCGGACTCGTCTCAAAAAGAGGATAAATTGCAATTTCATGGGTCGCAGCAGCGGTTCTTGGAGAAGGAATTGTAATCGAGATGATATAGACAATTATGCAATAAATTATGCTGAATGTTGGTGAGACTTTTTTACCAAAGTCATACATTGTACCTTGCAATTTAGCATGAGCTAAAATACCAAGTATAGGTATGATCACTGCGGTTATCATAAACCCAAGTGAAACCCAAAACCAATCTGAGCCCGCATTATACCCTAACAAAGGAGGTAATAATAAATTTCCTGCACCGAAAAACAATGAAAATAGGGCAAATCCGGTAATTAATATTTTCTTAGTTTTAGTCACAAATAGATTGTTTATAGACAAATATATCTATTTTTGTTACACCTCAATGAACCCCGAAAGGGTTTGAAACCCTTTCGGGGTTAGAAATCAACTAAATGAGACAATTGGAAATTATAAAACCAGATAATTATTACCATATTTATAATAGAGGGATTAATGGTGAAGATTTGTACTATTCTAAAAATAATTACATCTATTTTTTAAAGTTATACGAAAAACATATTACCCCTATAGTAGAAACTTTTGCTTGGTGTTTGATGCAAAATCATTTTCATTTTTTAGTGAAAATAAAATCGGAAAATGAACTTTTGGAATTGTATAATTCTGATATTAAAAAGGTAAGAAAAAGACCATCTCAGCAATTTTCAAACTTTTTTAATGCCTATGCCCAAGCTATTAATAGACAAAATAATAGGCATGGCTCTTTATTTGAAAAACCGTTTAGGAGGAAAAAAATTGAAGATGAAAAGTATTTAATAAACCTTATACTTTATATTCATAACAATCCTGTACACCATGGTATTACAAATCATATTGAAAAATATAAATGGAGTTCTTATATTTCTCTTATCGATAATGAAAATACTACTATACAAAAAGTGATATTTTAAATTTATTTGATGGTAGAGATAATTTTATTGAAGCACATCAACAAAAAGTTGATACAATTGCTATAGAAAAATGGTTGAAAACTTAAATACAACCCCGAAAGGGTCTGAAACCCTTTCGGGGTTTGTAACTCACAAAAATACACAGATAAGATACCGTACTTCTGGCAAAGGAGGAGCAGTTGTTTTACTCCATGGGTTTTTGGAAGATTTAACCATGTGGGATGACATTACAGAAGTGCTTTCAAAACGAAATCGTATAGTTTCAATAGATTTATTAGGACATGGAAAAACTGGAAATTTAGGATATGTACACACCATGTCAGCCCAAGCAGAAATGGTAAAAGCGGTGCTTAATCACTTAAAATTACGTAAATACATCCTAATTGGACATAGTATGGGTGGTTATGTTAGCCTCGCTTTCGCGGAATTATTTAAGGATTCAATTAAAGGAATTTGTTTGATGAATTCGACACCGGTTTCTGATACCAAAGAAAAAAAGATAAATAGAGACAGAGCAGTTGTTGCCGTTAAACAAAACCATAAAATGTTTATTAGGATGTCCATAACTAATTTATTTTCAGAAGAAAACAGAACTATTTTTAAAAAAGAAATTGAATGTTTAATTAATGATGGACTAAAATTATCTGTTCAAGGAATTGTAGCTTCATTGGAAGGAATGAAAATCCGAAAAAACCGGAAAGCATTATTTAGAAAGGCCACGTTCAAAAAAATGTTGATATTAGGTAAAAATGACCCTGTTTTAGATGCTCAATCTTTAAGAGATCAAACTAAAAATAGTGATATTAAAGTAGTGGAATTCCCAGATGGACACATGAGCCATATCGAAAATAAAAAAGAGCTTATTAAAACGTTACAAGATTTTGTAAAGAAGCCCCTCCCCAGCCCTCCCCGAAAAGGGGAGGGGGTCTGATTGAAGAAAAATTTCAACGAACACATTTTATATTTACGTAATGATGTTTAATAAAAACCGACTCATAATTGCACAAACTAAATTCATGAAAAACATTCTATTTTTACTGGTTATCCTTGTTTTTGGTGCCTGTTCGCAAAAAAAGGAAGCCACCTTTACGCTACAAGGTAATGTTATAAATACTAAAACCGATTATATCATCTTATTTCAAGAAAACGATATTGAAAGGAAAATTTCAACCCTAATTGATACTATTTATTTAGATGAAAATGGAAGTTTTTCTGCTGATTTTAATAATGAACCTCACTATTACACTTTAGTGATAAATGATAATAAAAAAATACCCTTAGCTATAGATAAGGAGCAAAATATAAATATTAAAGTTGATGATACCGAAACCAGTATAACAGGTTCTAAAGACACCGATTTATTAATAGCATACGAGAATTTAAGAGAAAAATCTTTAGATCGTTTGGTTAAATCTATAAGAAAACAAATTTCGGATGAAAATAAAACTGAAAATCCTAGTCCTAAAAAAATTGACTCTTTAGGTCAGTTAGAAATCAAAAATTATGATTTACACTTAGATGAGTTGAACACTTTTATCAAGGAAAAAATGGGGACAAGTATCGCAATTTACCCTACTTCTTTACGATGGAAAGGTGAGGATAATATTCCCTTTTTTGACAGTTTGGTAGATAGTTTTGAAAACAGCCACCCTAACTTAACAATTACAGAAAAATTAAGGGAAAAAGTAACTCGCTTACAACAAACATCAATTGGCGGAAAAGTACCAGATATTATTATGAATACTGCTGATAATAAGACGGTGAGTCTTTTTTCTATAAACAAAAAATATACATTAATCGATTTTTGGGCAAGTTGGTGCGGTCCGTGCCGTAGGGAAAGCGAAATTTTAAATAGATTATATAAAAAATATAAAGATGATGGCTTTGAAATTTACGGCGTTTCATTAGATACCAATAAACAGCAATGGCTCAAGGCTATAGAAAAAGACAACCGCAATTGGGCTAACGTATCCTCTTTAGAAGGGCTTAAGACTCCTGCGGCTTATAATTTTGCGGTAACCGCTTTGCCAATGAATTATGTAATTGATAGCAAAGGAAGAATTATCGCTAAAAATTTACATGGAGCCGAATTGTTAGAATTCATTGATAATTTGATGCAATAATCTCAATTATTTTAGACCAATTAATTCTATTTCGTCATTTTTTAAATGATAAAAAACACCTGTAATCGGTTCTTTATTGGTTAACTTTTCAGCCAGTTCACCACACAAATTACCACATTCAATTTTTGTACCATCTAACAGTTGAAAAGTTGAATCACTGTTCTTTCCAACAAAGGCCTGAATATTATTACCATTAGGTCTTGATAAAAGAATTTCGAAAGGTTCATCAGAAGGGGCTCTTACTTTACTCACTTCTTCTATTAATTTATAACGTATTGAACTTCCATCCGCAGGCGGGTTTTCCAGTGTTTCCTTTTTTATTTTTAAACTATACAAATACCCCAACTCGTAGTTGAACCCCTCAATTTCACCGTAAAACAAATTCCAATCAAAACCATTAACGGCACCTCCTTCTTGAACCAATAAAAATTGAGATGGGTAAAGAGATTCTCCAGACTGTTTAAAATGATTTACGTTCATCGTTGTAATTTCTAGGTTATCGTCATCCGAACAAGAAGATAGAGCTATTGAACATCCTAAAAAAAGTACTGCAAGGATTTTTATAATTTTCATTTTTTTAATTTAAGTTTAGTATATCGTAGATACCAAATTAAAAAAAGAGTTGCGTATAATTCAACAAAAGTAATATCAAAAAAAGATAATTTTATTACCAATTAACCTCGTTGACCCAAGTTAAACCAGAAAGGGATTCAAACCCTTTCTGGGTTGTTACAATTTTAAATATTCAATCTTTTTTCATCGCATTCCAACCCTGTGCGGTTAACTCCACTTTTTGATTGGCTCTAGTAATTAAATGCATCCCTTCGTTTTTTTCGGTAATATGCCCAATAACCGTTAAATTCGGATTGGCTTTTATTTTAGGATAATCAGCCGTATCAACTGTAAAAAGCAATTCATAATCTTCTCCTCCGCTTAAAGCTACTGTTGTACTGTCCAACTTAAATTCTTCACAAGTAGAGATAACCTGTGGATCTAACGGAATCTTATCTTCAAATAAATTACACCCTACCTCACTTTGTGTGCAAATATGAATAATTTCAGACGATAGACCATCGCTAATATCAATCATTGATGTTGGTTTTACATCAAGTTCTCTTAATAAATTCGGAATGTCTTTTCTGGCTTCTGGTTTTAACTGACGTTCCACCAAATAGGTGTAATTGTCCAATTCTGGTTGAGCATTCGGATTGGCTTGAAAAACTTGTTTTTCACGTTCCAACACTTGCAGTCCTAAGTAGGCCGCTCCTAAATCGCCAGTAACTACAATTAGGTCATTTGGCTTTGCACCATTTCTGTAGACTATGTCTTCTTTATTTGCTTCACCAAGAGCAGTTACACTAATCAATAGCCCTTTGGTAGAAGAGCTAGTATCTCCACCCACCAAATCTACGTTATAGAGCTTACATGCTAAATGGATACCAGAATATAATTCTTCAATAGCCTCCAACGGAAAACGGTTGGAAACCGCTAAGGAAATTGTAATTTGGGTAGCCTTTCCGTTCATGGCATACACATCAGATAAATTCACCATCACGGCCTTATAGCCCAAGTGCTTTAATGGCATGTATGACAAGTCAAAATGTACACCTTCTATCAATAAATCAGTAGTTAATAAAACCTGCTTATCTTTAAATTCCAACACCGCAGCATCATCACCAACACCTCTTATGGATGATTTATGTTTTAATTTTATAGCATCCGTTAAGTGTTTTATCAAACCAAATTCTCCCAATTCAGCTAATGATGTTCTTTGTTCGTTTTTATCTTCTAACATAGTATTTATTTGTCGTTTAGACCCCGAAACTTAGGGGTAAGAATTTTATAAATTCGCATTCCCAATATAGTTAATCGTTTTTCTTACTATTTATATCTTCCAATACCCACTCCAATTCAGGGTCTACATTATTCAATCGATCTTCTATTGTTGGAATAATTTCCACATCGGGCTTTATACCATAACCATCTGGATCTAGACGGTAGGGTGCTTCAATTTGTGCCAAGCCAATATTCATTTTAACTTTTGAATTTGGCAATTCTATAAATTTAAATAGCCCGGCAACCGTTCCGTTATAAGCACCGCCCGTTTCTTCTCCAACAAAAGTGGCTCTTTTATTAGCATGTAAATTTGTGGATAAAATAGACGAAGCAGAAAACGATGCTCCGTTAATCAGCACATAAATTTCTCCCTTAAAATTTAACGGATTAGGTTTTTTAACTTTAGAACTGGAAAATGAGTAATATTTTTTCCCGTCTTTTTTTCCAGATTTAAATAAATTATACACGGCCATAAAAGGTGATAACAACGTAGCACTAATTTTAATAAATACAGAGTTGTTCTTTGACAACATAGAGGTTAAAAAAGGTTGACGTGTTAACACTTCTGCTTTTTTAATCAACTGATATTCCTTATCGGTTAAATAGGAATACAATTTATCAATTTCTTCAAGCCTACCTCCTGTATTATCCCTTAAATCCAGTATTAAATATTCCGTTTTGGCAGCATCTATTTTGGCAAAACTTTCTTGATAGAATTTTTTGTAATTCCCATTGCCGAATCCTCTTATTTTCATGATGGCAACGCTACTATCTTTATCTATAAAATTCAAGTTTCTAGTGTACCTGTTTTTTGCTTTTTCAAAGCCATATATATAATCCTTTTCCCTCTTTTCCTTTTCTTTTAGTTTTAGCTCTTTCTTTTGTTCCTCTGTAAGTTTTTTTGGGGTTTTTTGAACTGAATCTATTTTAATTTTTCCTGGAATTGAATCTTTAGGAATTCTTCTAAGGACTTTAGTAAATAATGAATCTTCCTTTTTTAGCACAATTGAAAGACTATCAACAAAACCTTTGTCCAAATAATAGTAACCAGAAAATCTGGAGGCCACCATTCTGTCTTGAAAAGTAGTATTATAGCCATCAGAAGAAAATAGCCTTTTATACTTGTTAAAGAGCTTAGAAACATCCTCATCATTAATTTTAACCGCTTTACTGCCAATGATGGTGGAGTCTCCCCCTCTGGTATTTACGATCCATAAATTATTGTTTAAATACTCGAAATCCAATTCGTAAAACTCAAATTTATTTTTGTTCAATAATTTTCTTTGCTTACTGTTAAAACGCTTATGCGGAGGACTAACCGTAATATGCCCCTGCCTAACCTCAGCTATAACAGGTGCTAATTTTTCATAAAATTGTTGACTGGATAAAGGCTTAACAATTGTTTTTTTTAGACTGTCAAATTTATAATCCAGCTCTTTTTTTGATATGTATTGATATAATCTTGGATGCAGTTTTTTTAGTTTTTTATAGGCAACATCAACATCCTTTTTTAGATTCCGTGCAGAATGATTTACTGCAATCTGTTCATTATATGTTTTAACGCTAGTACACGAAAACAATAATAAGCATATGCCTAAAGTGTATAATATTCGTTGCATAAAATTCTATATAATTGGTAAAAATAAGTTGATTTTATTTAACGAGAAAAAACAAGTTGCTAAAATGACGAATCAGACATGATTTTCAAAATAGTTGAGCATCAAATTAATATTGAATATTTAACTACATTTGTTCTAAACTTAAGCTACTTCAGTTGTTTCAAATAACACAGCACGGTTTTTGATATAGATAGAATCAGTTACATAATATTTATGGTTTCAAAGAAAAAGATAATTGTATTTTTAAGAATCACAATATTTGCATTTTTAATCATTAGTTGTAGTACATCCGATGAGTCCATGGAAGACTTATCAGAAGCTGATTCCGATATGGATGGAATTCTAGATGCTAATGATAATTGTTTAGTTTCTGCAAATTCAGATCAAAATGATGCAGACGGAGATGGAATAGGAGATATTTGTGATACCACCTTTACTTTTAATACCGTTCCATGTGTTGGTGGAATGGCTAATACCTATCCTTGTAACGATTATGACTTACTTCAACATATTCCGTTGAGTTATTTTGATGCAGAATCTGCGAACGATTCTTGGGGTTGGCAAGACCCTGAAACAAAAAAGGAATATGCAATTATTGGACTTGAAAATGGCACCGCGTTTGTTGATATTACCAATGCAAGTGAAGCCATATACTTGGGCAAATTACCCACCGCCACTGTAAATAGTTCTTGGCGAGACATAAAAGTCTATAATAACCATGCTTTTATTGTTAGCGAAGCACAAGGCCATGGTATGCAAGTATTCGATTTATTAAAATTGAGAAACGTTATTAATCCTCCCGAAACTTTTCTAGCTGATAACCATTATACGGGTTTCGGAAATGCTCATAATATGGTAATTAACGAGGCTACAGGGTATGCGTACCCAGTGGGTACAAGCAGATCTGGACCATATTTAGGAGGGCCCTTATTTATTAATATTCAAAATCCCACCGCCCCAATTGATGAAGGTCGATATGCAATGGATAATTACAGTCACGATGCTCAAGTGGTAACCTATAATGGTAGTGATACAGAGCATATAGGTAAAGAAATTTTAGTTGGTAGTAATGAAAATGAAGTAGTTATTGTCGATATCACTGACAAATCAAATCCGAAAAATATTTCAAAAATTTCCTATGCTAATGTTGGTTATACTCATCAAGGTTGGTTTACGGAAAATCACCAATACTTTATTTTAGGCGATGAATTAGATGAACGAAATTTCGGATTTAATACCAGAACCTTAGTATTTGATTTTACCGACTTAGATAACCCTAAATTAAAAACCACTTATATTGGTCCAACTGCAGCAATAGACCATAATGGTTACACAAAAAACAATGTTTTTTATTTGGCCAATTATACTGCGGGAGTTAGATTTATTGATATTTCCGATATCTCAAACGGTGTACTTAACGAAGTTGGTTATTTTGACACCTATCCTGCACATAACAATGCTGCATTCAATGGGGCATGGAATGTGTTTCCATATTTGGAAAGCGGTAAAATAATAGTTAGCGATATTGACAGCGGATTATTTATTATCAAAAAAAAGTAACCCATTTAAATGATTATTTTCAAAATATATCGGACTATCTTATCTTTTGCTTTTCTAAGTTCTTTATTGCTTAGTTGCACCACAAATTCTGAATTGCCAATATCTACTTTATCTGGCGAAATTGAATGGCAAAAAACCTTTGGTGGTTCAGGAGATGATGTTGCCAGAGGTATAATTGAAACCAACGATGGTGGATATGCTGTTATCGGCCATACCAATAGTGTTAATGGAGATATAATTGATAAAGAAAATGAAGAAAACGATTTTTGGGTACTAAAACTAGATATAAATGGTAACGTTGAATGGAACAGGACCTATGGTGGTAGTGGTGACGACATTGGCAGAGCAATTATTCAAACTTTAGATGGCGGATATGCCATTACAGGGCCAAGTAAAAGTGCCGACGGTGATGCTTCCAATAATCAAGGACAACATGACCATTGGTTGGTGAAATTAGATTCAAAAGGAACGATTCAATGGGAAAAATCTTATGGTTTTGCAGGACATGATCATAGCCATTCTTTATTTCAAACCGATGATGGCGGGTATTTTATTGGTGGATATTTAGATGTTGACGGATCAAATGGATTGGGCAACGAAACGGTTAACACAAAACATGGCGTCGGAGAATTTTGGGCTCAAAAATTAGATACAAATGGAAATTTAGAATGGCGTAGATATTTTGGTGGAACTAACAATGATCGTATCTATAAAGTGTTAAAAGCTCATGATGGAAATTTTCTATTGGTAGGCTCAACCGAAAGTAATGATTCCGATATTAGCAATAGCAATGGTAGTTACGATTTTTGGGTTGTCAAAATTGATACAGAAGGCAAAATGCTTTGGCAAAAAACATATGGAGGTTCAGGTATTGATGATGCTTATGCAGCTGTTGCAACCGTTGATGGAAATTATATAATCGTTGGTTCCGCAATTTCAAATGATGGTAATATCTCGTCAAGCAACGGAAATTCAGATTATTGGGTTATTAAAATTAATGATAGTGGAGATTTACTTTGGGAAAAATCTTATGGAGGATCTTCATTTGATGCTTCCTTTGCTATTGCAAAATCACAAAATATATTTAGTTCATATCTGATTGCAGGAAATTCTAAAAGCAACGATGGAGACGTTATTAAAAATAATGGTGAAAATGATTTTTGGATTATAAAGATTGATGAAGATGGCAATTTGCTTTGGGAAAAATCCTTAGGAGGCTCGGGTTTAGATTTTGCTTATGGAATCGTTGGAACTTCTGATCAAAAAATGGTTGTTGTAGGCGAGACTGAAAGCAATGATAAAGATATCTCTTCTAATAAAGGGAAAAAGGATATTTGGATAGTTAAAATAAAGTAATTTCGCATATATTTATGGTTATATGATGCACTCTATTCTTGATAACGCTTATAAGAATGCGAAATCTTTAACTATAAATAAAGATTCTAAAATTATACTTTTTAGCGATGTTCATAAAGGAGATAACAGTTATGCGGATGATTTCCTACACAATATGCTTATTTATCAGCATGCCATTAAGGAATACTATAAAAAAAATTATATTTATATTGAATTGGGTGATGGCATAGAACTTTGGGAAAATTATTCTTTTGAGCCTATTTACAAAGCACATAAAAGCACTTTCGAATTGTTGAAATTATTTTATGATGATGATAGACTATATATGCTTTGGGGTAATCATGATATGATTTTTGGAGATCCGTTAACGGTAGAAAAAATGTTGTATAAAGTTTTTCCTCCTAAAAATATTAAACAAAAAGAGCGGCTTTTCAATTTAGAATATCACGAAAGTATGTTATTGGAAATTGAAAATACCGATAAAAAAATATTTCTAATTCACGGACATCAAGCCGATTGGTTTAATTACAGGTTTTGGAAAGTCAGCCGGTTTTTTGTTCGATATTTATGGATGCCCCTGCAAAAATGGTTTACCATAAAAGACCCTACAAGTCCGGCAAAAAACAATACTACACTCAACAGAATTGAAAAAAAATTAAAGGATTGGATGTTGAAAAACGACAATCAAATGGTAATTGCCGGGCATACACACAGACCCCGTTTCCCAGATCCAGGACTGCTTCCTTATTTTAATGATGGTAGTTGCGTACACCCTAATTCCATTATTGGTTTGGAAATTGAAAATTTAGAAATAGTAATGGTAAAATGGCGTTTTGAACAAAAAGACAACGGAGAAAATATTATTGTAAAAGATGTGTTGGCGGGACCTCAGCCATTAAGTGCATATTTATAATAAGCTACCCTACATCCCCCTCTCTGCCTGTATTTGTTCGTAAGCTTTTTGTATTTGCCTAAATTTTTCCTCAGCCCCTTTTTGATGGGCTTCGCCTAAATGTCTCAACTTATCAGGATGATGTTTTTTAACCATTTTGCGGTATGCTTTTTTAACTTCATCATTGGTGGCAGATTTAGTTATTTCTAAAATTTTGTATGCGGTACTGCTACTGTACGAGGCTGAGGAAGAACTCGAAGACGCACCATAAAACATTGCCTTTATAGATTCAAAATCGCGGTTACTGATGTACAAATAAACCGAAATACGTTTAATGGCATCGATTTCAGCCTGACTAACAGATCCGTCTGACTTGGCAATACCGAACAGAAAATGTAATAATTGCAAGCGTGAAGCATGGGTCATATGCTGACGGATTTGTATGCATAC
Source organism: Aureibaculum koreense (assembly GCF_034296135.1). NCBI lineage: Bacteria > Pseudomonadati > Bacteroidota > Flavobacteriia > Flavobacteriales > Flavobacteriaceae > Aureibaculum > Aureibaculum koreense. The sequence goes on along the minus strand of NZ_JAXKVV010000005.1, from coordinate 41,557 downwards.
TTGACGAGTAGGAATTGTGCCTTTTTTTCTTATTTCATTAAATAACTTAAAAGCATTGTTTGCACGTTGCTTACCGTACATTCTTATAAAGTTGTCACGAACATAATCCAATTCTTTTTGGCTAGACTTTCCATCTGCCTTTATAACCACAGCAGCTAAAACCAATAGACTAATTTCAAAATCACCCGCTTCAGTTCTTGTAGATTGTCTAGGATTTTTTCCCATGGAATTGATATCTACTTCGGTAAAACCATCTACCAAACTGCCTACTATAAAACCTAGTATTCCACCAATGGGTCCACCTAAAGACCATCCTAGCGTTGCACCGATCCATTTTGAAAAACTCGCCATAAAAAATAATCTACAATATGGCTTCAAAGATACATTTATCTTAGAACTATTCTTAATAATGATTATCTTTGCAATTCAAATTTTAAAAGAAAAGATTATGTATCCAGAAGAAATAGTAAAACCAATGCGTCAGCAACTAGTAGATGCAGGTTTTCAAGAATTAAAATCAGCAGACCAAGTTGACGCTATATTAAATGAAAAAGGAACTACCTTGATTATGGTAAATTCCGTTTGTGGTTGTGCCGCCGGAACCGCCAGACCAGGTGCAATTTTATCAACGCAAAGCGATAAAAAACCAGATCATTTAACCACAGTATTTGCGGGTAATGATGTTGAAGCGGTGAATAAAGCTAGGGAACACATGATTCCTTTTCCTCCTTCTTCTCCAGCAATTGCTTTGTTTAAAGATGGCGAATTGGTGCATATGTTAGAACGTCACCATATCGAAGGCAGATCTGCCGAAATGATTGCAGAAAATTTAGCAGGAGCATATCAAGAGTTTTGTTAAACTTTACAGACTAACCCTCTTCCCATAAAAGAAGAGGGCTTTTTATTTACAAAAATGCGAAAACTATTAGCCTATCCCTTATCGGTTTTATATTATCTGTGTTTTGGATTAACGCTTGTTGTATTTCATCCTATTTTGTGGATAAGCAAAAATGTATTTGGTTATAAAACCTTAAAGAAAAGTGTTGATGTTTTACAGTTTTTTTTAATGCGATGTTTAAACGTTTTAGGTACACATTTTACATTTACCAATCCTCATCAAATAAAAGCAAATCAACCTGTAATAATAGTTGCCAATCACCAAAGCATGTACGATATTTCGCCCATTATGTGGTATATGCGAAAATATCATCCTAAATTTATCAGTAAGGTTGAATTGGGAAAAGGTATTCCTAGCGTTTCTTACAATCTACGTCACGGCGGATCGGTTCTGATAGACAGAAAAAACCCTAGGCAATCGATTACTGCCATTAAGGATTTTTCGCAAAATATTAAAGAAAACAATTGGGCTGCTGTCATTTTTCCAGAAGGCACTAGAAGTAAAAATGGTGTGCCCAAAGATTTTCAGAAAAGAGGGTTGCTAACGCTATTTAAAGAAATACCAGAAGCAATAGTAGTACCAATTTCCATCAACAATTCTTGGAAAACAGTACGTTACGGAAAATTTCCAATGGGTATTGGTACACACATGACTTTTACTGTGCATAAACCATTAAAAATTGCTACCTTTACGGATAAAGAGACTTTAATTAACAAAGTTGAAACTGTTATCAAAAATGGTATTTATCCTTAAAGCGAATATATGTCCTTAAAAAATAAAAGATTAGAAGTAATGCAGTTTTTGGAAAAAGATGTTGATGATCTAATCCAAAAATACCTTATTCCCATAGATGAAATTTGGCAACCTTCTGATTTTTTACCCGACTCCGAAAGTGATAAATTTTTTGATGAGGTTACCGAAATTCGTGAATTGGCCAAAGAATTACCTTACGATTTTTGGGTAGTTTTGGTGGGTGATATGATTACGGAAGAGGCATTGCCTACTTATGAATCTTGGTTGATGGATGTAGAAGGCGTGGATCAGGTTGGTAGAAATTCTTGGGGTAAATGGGTGCGTCAATGGACGGGTGAAGAAAACCGACATGGTGATGTACTCAACAAATACCTTTATCTTTCTGGTAGGGTAAACATGAAAGAAATTGAGAAAACCACTCAACATTTAATTACAGATGGTTTTGATATTGGTACGGACAGAGATCCATATAAGAACTTTGTTTACACCAGCTTTCAAGAATTGGCAACCTATGTTTCACATAATCGTGTGGCAAAATTGGCAAAAGCAAAAGGGAATAAACAATTGGCAAAAATGTGCCGAATTATATCGGGTGATGAAATGCGTCACCATAATGCTTATTCCGATTTTGTAGAACGTATTTTTACGGTTGACCCTAGCCAAATGATGTTGGCTTTTGAATATATGATGAAGCAAAAAATTGTAATGCCAGCTCATTTTTTAAGGGAGTCTGGCGAAAAAATTGGTACTGCTTTTGAAGAATTTTCTAATACCGCACAACGAATTGGAGTCTATACATCTTTAGATTATGTTGACATTCTCGATAAGTTAATAAAACGTTGGGAAATTGATAAAATCACCCACCTTTCCGATGAAGCCGAAAAAGCAAGGGATTATTTAGTTAGTCTCCCTTCCAGAATGTTACGCTTGGCCGAGCGAATTAAAATTCCAGAAAATTCTTATCAATTCAAGTGGGTAGAAAGTCCCACTTCATAATTGGGTATAATCAGGTAAATTCTTAGGAGTTAAAATACCCTTGATAAGTTAAATCCAAAAAAGACATCTCCCTCGCCCCAATCGCCTATTCCCTCTCCTAAAAATCCATTGGCATTCATAGGCTGGGCGTTTGTAAAGTGCAATTGAAATACATGGCCTCCCGTTTCCAAGTCAAAACCAATGGAAAGTGGATTTTTAAACGGTGAGTTTTCAATTCTATTTAAATGCCATCCATAGTCTATGTTAACAGACCATCTTTTTGATAGTTTATGCCTACCACCAATGCCCAAAACATATTGCGAATTATTCTGACCATCAATTTTCACTAGATTTTCATGAAAAAATGTAGGTATAAGTTGTAAAGAGAAATTGTTGTTAAATTTTCTCGAAATCAATAATTGAGAAACGTAAGCCAATCTGTGCTTAGCTTCTAATTTGGGAAAAATTTCTTTGCTTAAACTTGTATTTGCGGTAATACTATTATAACCAACAATAGTAACAGGAAACCCGTTATTTTTTTGCCCGACCAACCTGTATTTTAGCGACCCTTCATAAGTTCTTTGATATGAACTTCTTGAAACTCCAATATTAATATCGTCAGTTATTCCATAGATAAAGTTTAATCTTGTCAACGCTTGATCCAATCCGAAAAAATCTTCAATTCCTCTTTTTACAGAACCAAACCTGTGTGAAACCACAAAATAAAGTTGTTTTTTATAGGCCAACTTTGTCGATTCAAAATTTACAATTTTTAACCCTTTAAATGCTGCTTTTTCAAATTGACTATCAGTTGAAACCGTGTCTATTTCATTGAGCAAATCTTCCTGAGAAAAAGTTATTAAGGGTAATAAAAGAATGGCTAGTAAGATTTTTTTCATAAGTTAAAAAATTTAATTCCTATTATCTACAACAGTAGCTTGATCAATTTTTAGCACTTCTAACAAATCATCAAAACCTACATATCTACCTTTAATGATTATTTTTTTGTTTGTACTTATTTGGTGGTTTAACGAGTCCGTAAAAAGCACATATACTTTATGGTTTAAAACAACACTTGCAGCCTCTGTTTCGGTTATTTCACCTTCTATTTCAACTGTTTTATCAAGGTAATTCTCATTAAACTCTATAGAATTCTGATTGAAGTCAGAATACACTTTTAAAGCAGTACCAAAAAGTACCGCCTTCTCATTACCAATATTTCTATGTTCCTTATAAATATAATTGTAAGTAAAAGCTCCAATTACAATAATTAACATTGAAATGATGAATACTGTTTTACGCTTCATTTCTTTTTTAGTTGAAAGTCAAAACTAACATGAACTTCTTTGGCAATTTTATTACGTACTATTTTTGGTATTTCAATGGCAAAATCTTGAGGGGTTACAGTGAATTTTCCACTTAAGAAGATTATCCCATTATTTTCGGAAACATAAACCACAGAACTAATTTCTTTCTTTTCACCATGAAACTCTAACGTGCCATTTAACTTCAATTCTAATTTATTTTCGGATAATCCTTCATTATTAAAATCAATTATTTCACCCGAAAATTTAGCCTTGGGATAATTATCGGAATCAACATAATTTTCATTGAAATGTTCCTCCATTAGGGCATTTTTAAACCTAAACTCTTTAACAAGAGCAACGGAAGCTATTTTACCCGTTCCCACATCTAAAATTACCGTGGTAGATTTATTAGTCGCCTTAACTTCTTCAAAAGCCTTTTCAGAAGCTTCAAAAGTTATTTGACCTTTTTTATCTATATACTTCTCTTGTGCCAATAAAATATTTACTGAAAAGAAAGTACAGCAAATTGCCAATAATGTTATTTTATTTTTCCAACAACCCATCTTTAATCCATTGGTCTATAACATTTATAGTTGCTTGAGGTAATTTCCCTGATTTTGGCATCCTCCCTGCTGACATAGCCGAAAGAATTGAATTTGCCCTACCCTTTACCTCGTCATACGTAGTTAATGAAAAAGGAGCTCCATTAGTAGGAGGATTTCCATGGCAACTAGTGCAATTGGTGCTTATTATAGATTTGACATTTGCTTCGTATGTAATTTTTTTATCTCCAGGTTCCATAATATCATCTTCACTACTATTGGAACAACCGTAAATAAAGAGTGTAACTGTTGTAAGCATTAGCATTTTAAAAAAGGTTTTCATAATTTTTTGAGTTTAAATTAATAATATTTGCTATTTTTAGCTTATTTACAATACTAAATTAGTAGGCTACTTATAACTTTAGATAATTTTTATCAATAAAGGTTACAAAATTTATATGTTTTTTTTAAAATACTGTTAAAATTTTAAAATATTAATTATGGAACTTATTAAAGCAGAAGATTTTGACAACTTAACGGAAGAAACCATCATTAATAGGATATTAACTGGAGAAAAACCGTTATATCAGTTATTGCTCAAGAGAAATAATTTAAAGTTATACAGAATAATTAGATCTTATTTGAAAAAACATGAAGATGTACAGGATGCTATGCAAAACACTTATTTAAAGGCTTACGAGAATTTGCACAAATTCAAAAAAAATTCCTCCTTTTCAACATGGTTAATTAGAATAGGTATTAATGAAGCATTAACCAAACTAAAAGCAAAAAACAAACATGTTTCCTTAAAAGAAGGTGGCAATGAAGATATTGATAAACAAGTAATTCAACTCTTTAACCATCAACGAAATAATCCTGAAAATAACATTATAATTGAGGAGGTTAAGCTATTGTTGGAAAAAGCCATTGATCAATTAGATTCAAAACACAAGGCGGTTTATATTTTACGCGAAGTAGAAGAGATGTCGATTTCGAAAATTGCCGATTGCCTAAAATTATCGGAATCAAATGTTAAAGTCAGGTTGCATAGAGCAAAATTAAAAATGCGGGAAAACTTATATGATCTAGTTCCAAAATCTGAATTATTTAATTTTGGAGCAGAAAACTGCGATAAAATAGTAGCAAAAGTATATTCTAATATACAATATGGATGAAAATCAAATCATTTCCAATACAATTGACTTTGTAAAAGAAACATTGAAAGGTGCAGAAGGCGGACATGATTGGTTTCATATCGAGAGGGTATTTAATAATGCAAAACTAATTGCTGAGACTGAAAAAGCAAACTTTTTTGTTGTTGCACTTGGTGCTTTACTGCATGATATTGCCGATGCTAAATTCCATCCTGACGCTTCGGGAGGCGATGAAACCATTGGTCCAAAAATAGCTAGTGAATTTTTGCTCAAACAGAATGTTGATAGTGCTGTAATTGAACACGTAGTAAAGATTATCGAAAATATTTCATTTAAAACATCACTTTCACAAAACCAAAATAAATTTACCTCAATAGAACTTGAAATTATTCAAGATGCGGATAGGTTAGATGCTATAGGAGCTATTGGAATTGCTCGTTGTTTTAATTATGGAGGATTTAAAAATAGGGAAATTTACAATCCTGAAATTAAGCCTAATTTGAACATGACGAAAGAACAATATAAAAAGTCAAAGGCCCCAACCATTAATCATTTTTATGAAAAATTATTACTTCTAAAAGATAAAATGAATACCAAAACAGGGCAGAAACTTGCCCAAAAACGCCATATTTTTATGGAAAAATATCTAGATCAGTTTTATAAAGAATGGAATGGAGAAAAGTAAGTTTTTACTTTTTCTTAATGTCGTCCACCAAATTCAAAACTTCTTGAGGGATGTTACTTTCATTAAATGTTGCCGCGTAAATTTCGCCATCAATGTTTAATTTCACATCATAAACAAAAGCATCGGTAAGGTTTTTATTTTCACTAATTAAATTAGGATTATTCAATACTCTTTTTAGGTCTTCTTTTCGTTGAAAATCAATATCTAATTTGCCCTCATATTCCGTTGGAATATTTGCAAACCCACCACTTATTTGAATATTATAAAACATCTTTAGCTATTTGTGTAAGACCTACTTCTGTAAAACTATTAGTTACAACTTCAACAGCATTTGAATTAATTTTGTCTTGATCGACCAACGTGTTTGTAGTGACCAATAAATTATCTAACATATCATTGAAATTTGCTGTACGCCATAGGGTCTTCAACGTTTCAAACCAAATTATGGAACAATTATCAATGCCGATTTCAATGGCAGTTAAATAAAATGCTTTGTTTGGAATGCCCGAATTGATATGTACACCTTGATTATCTGCACTTCCAGCATAATAGTTATCCATATGATCTGGTTGTGTATCAAAATCGTTCGCTGTTCCAGGTGCCTTCATAGATCTAATGGCTTTTCCTGGAAATTTATCGGTAACTATTAAATCGCCAATTAGCCAATCTGCAGAACTGCAATCTTGCTTCAAAAATTTTTGTTTTATGATAGTGCCAAAAACATCCGAAAAATGTTCATTTAACGCCCCTGATTGCGATTGATATTCCAAATTTGCCAAAAATTGTGTTACACCGTGCATCAGTTCATGGGCAATTACATCAATGGCTTTTGTAAAATCTTTAAACTGGATACCGTCTCCCTCTCCGTAGGTCATTTCATCACCATCCCAAAAGGCATTGTTGTACTCTTTTCCATAGCGGATATTGGAAATAACATCCATTCCTTTATTATCAATTGAATTTAAGTCGAAAGTAGTTTTAAAATAATCTCTTACAAAGCCTGACATGTCATAAACTTCATTTACAATAACATCATCGACTTCAGGGTCATTTTCTTTACGAACCAGCTCAACACGTTGTTTGTATTGATTTTGACTATCATAAATATACCTACCGCCATTTTCTTCATCCTCCTCTTGAATTAATAGGTTGTTTAAAACCGTATTGCGTTTTTGTAAAATACGGTGTGTATCATTTAATGTTTTTTTGCAACTTGTATTCCCACGTTTGGCGAGTTCCTCAAGAATATGTGGGGGAATTATAGTACAGTAAGCCTTGTTACACATGATGTATAAATTATATAATTTATAACTAAATATTAAACTGCTTTAGTGTGTTCATTATGCTATTTAACAACTATTTAACGCATAAAAAAGTCGGTAAATTAAAATTTACCGACTTTTAGGAATATAGTAAAACACCTAGTCTAAAACGGGTGTTACCTTAAAACCTTGGTTTTTTAGCAGTTGAATCACACCTTTTTCACCGCCCAAATGTCCAGCACCTACTGCGTAAAGAATCTTTTTATCTTTAGAGATTTCAGGGATCTTTTTTACCCAATTCTCGTTTCTGTCATAAAGTAATTTGTCAATCATTTTTTGGTCGTTATCAAAAAAATCATCCATATAATCAAACAGATCATTAATGTTTTCTGATTTGTATTTTTCAACCATTTTAGAGTAAAGCTCCTTGGTATCGTTAGGGTCTTCTAACATTTCAACCAACTCGTCCATTTGATCTTCATAAGAAATACTATCAAAAACCGACATTTGGTCTTCTACAGTTTCTAGTCCTTTTAATTCTTTTTTTGCTTCTTTAGCCATACTCATAAAGGTAAATTCATAACTGGCAACCTGTTTGCCCACTAATGAACTCATAATTGTAGAAGACATATATAAAGGCTTAAACCTATTAAATTGTGCGAAGCCCATCCCCACATTTTCTTTTAAATAACTGTCTAAAAGCTTGTACTCGGTTGAATCCACATGGTTTGATAAAAGGTCTGTTTCCTCAATCATCATTTGCTTCATCATTTCTTGCATCATTTCCGGATTGTCCATATCCAATTCTAGATATAGCTCTTCCGTTTCTGCAAAAGCATCTTTTACTTTTTGTGACATAACAAAATCTTTTTGTGGCAACATGTGTATCGTACCAAAAATATAGGAGGTTTGAATGTTATCACCTTCTATTTTCCATAAAAGACTATTATTATCTTGTGCATTTGCATTGGAAATTAATAAATATAAAAGCGTAAGTGATATTATGATGTGGTTTTTCATTTATAAGTTTTATCGATAAAAATTATTTGAGTTAAGAATTGTTTAAAAATAAAGTGGGAATTCCATATTGTCATTCCCACTTTATAATGATTACTATTGATTTTATTTTAATGTGCTTTTAATCTTGGCATTGCCCATAGCTGGTAGTACCTGCTCAATTTGACTGGCCATTTTTTTATCAATATCAATCAACATGGTAGTTAATTCTTTTTCGTTTTCTACATTGTATATACTCACTTTCCATTGATTGTTCTCTTTACCGTCAACTTTTAATTTCATCGTCTTTAGTTTTTGGGACATCATGTCTAAATTGTAAAAAGAAGTTTCATATCCTTCTGCCAATGGTAAACGTGCAACTAACAGGTCATATCCTGCTCCATTGGTTAAAAAAGCTCCATCCAAAGGAAGTTCACTTGTTTTGCCCATCATGGTCAATGAAACTTTATCTTTAGCGTAATTAATTTCGAAGGTTTGTCCTCCTTGGTTGATGATTCTTTTTACGGGACTCATATTTTCCAAATAAAGAATATCCTCGGTATTGCCCATGGCAGATGTTGAAGCATCTTTTATGACCCATTGTGTTCCCTCTTTTTTAACTTCTCTAGTGGATTGCATAGGTATTTTTTGACCTTGCACTTCAACATTTACATCATATTGATTAGTAACTTCTTTTAAGTCATCACTCAATTTAGGTAATGCCTCTGCTACGCTAACTTTATTCGCTTTTTTATAGACTACTTTAGAAACATCTTGTGTAATCTCTTCAAGGCGTTTAGCTACTTCATCAGACATGTCTTTTTGATAACGACCATCGAGATGCTTAGCCAAGAACTTTTCGATAGCAACCCACATGGCCATATTGTTATTTGGTTTTCTAAATCCGTGACCTTCATCATCTGCCAAAATATATTCAATATCTTTACCAGAATCTCTCATAGAAACTACAATCTGATCACTTTCTGCTTGTTTAACCCTTGGATCGTTTGCCCCTTGAATAATCAACAAAGGCTTGGTAATTTTATCAGCATGAAATAACGGACTTGCCTCCATAATCAGTTTTTTACCTTCTTCAGTTTCTGGATCACCGGTCATTTCATACAAACTTTTTCTAAAAGATTCCCAGTATGCCGGTATAGACTCTAACAATGTAAACAAGTTACTAGGCCCAACAATATCAACACCACAGGCATAAACATCTGGAGTAAAAGCTAAACCTGCTAGGGTTGCATAACCGCCATAACTTCCACCCATAATAGCCACTCTGTCTTTATCGGCAACACCTTGGGCTATAAAGTGTTTTACGCCCCAAGTAATATCATCTTGCATTAATTTACCCCATTGTCTATCTCCTGCATTTAAAAAGGACTTACCATAGCCTCCACTGGCTCTAAAATTCGGTTGTAAAACGGCATAACCTCTATTTGCCAAAATTTGGGCATAAGGATTGTACCCCCAATAATCTCTTGGTCCTTTTGGTCCTCCATGAACCAGAACTACCATTGGCAAATTTTTCTTTTCTGCACCGTAAGGAACAGTTAAATAACCAGGAATTTCCAACCCATCACTACTTTTGTAAGAAACAGGTTCCATTTTAGCCAAATATTGCTCTACTTCTTTTAAACGTGGCCTAGGGGTGTATTGATGAATCAATTCTTTAGTGTCCCAGTTAAAATAATAGGTTTCAGAAGCCGCATTATCACTACTTGTTGAAACCAGCATTTGTTTATAATCTTTGGTAAAACTGGCAAAACCAATTTCTTTACCTTTAAACTTGTTTTCTAGGAACTTAAACATTTTTTCCCATTTCTTATTTTTCCAAAGTCTCTCTCTTTTGTCATAAGTATAGGATGTGTATATGATTTCGCGTGTATTGTTATCTAAAAACATTCCTCCAAAATCAACTTTGTTTTTAGGATCACTTTCAATTTTTTCGATTTTTTTTGTTTGTGGATCCATGGTATATAAAGTGGAAAAATTTACGTCACCTTTATTGGACACCAAATACATTTTGGTATTGTCTTTGTTCCAGCCTGCTACGTAGGCTTGTTCCTGTAAATTGGTTTCATATATCTTGGTGAATTTATTATCCCCATCTATGCGATGGATTTCAGAAAAACCATCTTCGTTCGTTCTGAAAGCTAGTCGTGGGTTCTCATCCCAATCAAAATCCCAACCAGTAATTCTATTGGTATTTTCATACAACAACTCTAATTTACCAGTAGCTATGTCTAATTTATATAAATCGTGCCAAGCTTTATCACGGTCGTTAATGCCCACCATTATTTCGTTAGGGTTTTTTCTACTTACCTGAAATATCTGAACCCTAACATCTTTCATAGGGCTTAGGTTCTTAGAAACAGGCACACCTGTTTCCTTATCTGCTTCAGCTGTAGGTTTAACCCCATAAATATTATAATTTTCATCTCCTTTATTATCTTTTACAAAAAGGATGTTTTTACTGTCGTACGTCCAAAAATAACCACCAATTGGTCTTTCATTATCAGTCAACGGTTTTGCTTTATCAAAAGGTTCATCAAATTTTTTGACCCAGATATTCATTATACCATCATATTCTTTTAGAAAGGAAATCCATTGTCCGTCAGGGCTTAATTGTCCACTAGATATTTCCGGGTTGCCGAAAAAGATTTCACGGTCAATTATGGGTGCTTTAGTTTGTTGGCTGAATACTTGCAACGAAAGAAGGACAAGTACTAAAAAAAGTAATTTTTGTGTTCTCATAATTATAGTTTTTGATTTTAGAATGTTAAAGATTTGAGATTTATTTTTGAATGTTAAAGATATGGAATATTCTCTATTTAGTCTATATTTATTTGGGGTCTAGATAAATTACTACTCCTATTAAAATTCATTAGATAATTTTAATTTTTGATATTTATTGGTTTTTTAAAATTCGATTTCATGTTGATTATTTTATAGGATTATTATTTCTACTATTTTTATTATAAGTTCTATTATTACTACTAGCATTTTTTTAAGATTAAAACCTGTCTGCTGACAGGCAGGGTTAATTATTGAATGATACCATTTTTTATGGTTATTTTTTCACGATTTTGATGGTTGTTAAATTCCAATGTCAATAAGTCAATAGCATCAAAACCCTTAACCTCTTTTTTTAGAATTATATTGATCCGGACTGCTTCTGTCATAATGGATTGATAATTACAATCTATCAACTCGTATTCTGCTTTTTCAGTTGAAATTCCGTCTTTACCAAATTGTAATCCTTTTGCGTAAATTATTCGATTTACTTCATCACAATCGCAATTCTCTTCTAAAACTTCGGTAATAAGGTCTGACTTTTCAATGGAATCTTGATAACCATCTAAAAACCCATTGACAAATACAGCAATCAAAATTAGAGCGAGTATAATAATGCCAGGTTTTAAATAAGTATTCTTTTTTGCCATTTTATTACATTTTTTTGGAATTAATATTTTCTTGATTTCTGTAACAAATAACCTTTTAAAAAAAATGTAAAACAAGTAAGACCAACCTAGTTTTAGAAAAATAGGGTTAAAAAATAATACGTAAACTACTGTTTTAAAGATAGTTAAAACAATTTAAAGAGAATTGGAGGAATTCAAAATCTAACGACCCTAAATTTATAAATTTGGGGTTAAACTCAAAATTTCAAGAAAGAGAATTCAATTGTTTAATATAGAAAGAAGGATTTAAACCGGTACGTAGTTTGAAGTATTTTGTAAACGAATCCGCACTTTTATAACCCAGCTCTTCAGCAATGGATTGCACAGAAAATGAACGGAATCTATTATCGTTTTTTAGACGTAATAAGGCATAATTAATCCTTAAATCATTTATATACGTATTAAAATTCTTCTCAAAATGCGAATTTATTACTTTTGAAAGATAGGATGTGTTGGTCTTTATCTTTTTAGCTACATTGTAAGAATTACAGTCTTGCCTTAAGAAGTATTCTTGTTCTTTTAAGGTTTGTAAGCCAGATAATATTTGTTCGGTTGTTTCTTCGTTTACCTCAGCTGAAATTTTTTCTTCTAACACGTTATCTTTAGTATCTATAATTTCAAGCGTAGTGGTTTGTTCTTGATTAAATTTAGATAATAATGCATTAAACTTTTCTGTGTTTTTCTTTTTCTCTTTGATGAGATAAATAATATAGCCTAACAATATAATTAGCAGGGCTAACCCAACGCCCATGAATAAGTAAAACCTTTTCTTTTGTGATGATTTTTCTTCTTCAAGATTTGATAGTTCTTGAGTATGAAATGATAAAGAAATAGTGTCTTTACTTTTTTCTAAAGCAGTTTGATTTAATATATATTTTTCATAGTTTTCATTTGATTTTTCTAAATTACCTGCTTCTTTATATATTTTGGCCAACAATTTATAATCTTCGGTAAGATAAATTTCTTTTGTTTTTTGTTTTTTTATCGCTATACCTTTTTCTAAGATTGCTATTGCACTATCGTATTTTTTCAGATTATAGTAAGTTTCTGCCAAAGTAAAACCCACTATTGCTGGTGCTAAAATCGAATCGTTCCTATAAGCAATGTTTTCAGCCTCCTTTAAATGTACTAGAGCTTTATCAAATTCTTTTTTTTCTAAATAAACCTGACCGCGTTGAGTCTTAAAACTTGTTTTTATAGCAAGGTCAAGAGTATCCAGTTTCTCTTTCTCACCTTTATCCAAGACCCATAGAGCGGAATCTTTTTCATTTAGTTTCAAATACGTGTTGCTCATAGAAATTATAATGGCTCCCCTATTGTAAACCCGAGTGTTTTCAGTTATATCATCAACATAATTTAGAGCGTTAAATGATTCTTTCTGTCTTGTTAGGGCTTCTTTATAATTACCAATTGTATAATATAAATCTGCAATAATCGTTGGCATCACTGCTTTGTAAAAACCCAAATTTTCCTTTTGGGCTATTTCCAGACACTTGTCATAGATTTTAAAAGCTTTTTTGAATTGACCGAGTGCCACATAGTTTTGGCCTAATTGGGCAAGAACTTCTATTTCCGTATATTTAGAAACATCGTTAATTAACGTATTGTTTTTAATATCAACGCTTTTTAATAAACTTAGTTCTTTTTCAAAATATTCTATTGATTCTTTAAACTCAGCGATAAACTGCAAATTTCGCCCAATTTCATGCAACGTTATTATAGTTTTAACAGTATCGTTGAATTTTTCTGCCAATATCAATTGCTTTTTAGCAAATTCAACCGCCAAACGGGAATTGTTTTTTCTGTATTTAGCCACAGAGTCACCAAGAGCATCAAATTTTTTTGAATAATCTTTAATATCTTGTGTATGGCCAATACTTACATTAAAAACAGAAAATGTAAATAGGGTTAATATTATTTTGAAGGAAGTTTTCAAATGTAATATAGTTGGTTTCTTTTAAAAATTTGCCTTTCTTTTTTCTAAAAAAGCAGTTGTGCCTTCTGTAAAATCCTCAGTACCGAAGCACTTGCCGAATTGCTTAATTTCTTTATCATAACCGTTTATACCATCTTTAAATCCGGCATTTATAGCTTTAATGGCAGAGGCAATTGCCAATGGAGAATTTTGTATGATTTTGGTTGCCAATTTCTCAGCCAATGGTAATAGTTCTTCTTGACCGACCACATAATTTACCAAACCAACTTTTAGAGCTTCGTCCGCATTAATCATTCTAGCCGTCATAATCATTTCCATGGCTTTGCCCTTACCTACCAATTGCGGTAAGCGTTGCGTACCACCATAGCCGGGAATTACTCCTAGACTCACTTCAGGTAGCCCCATTTTAGCATTATCTGAGGCAATTCTAAAATGACATGCCATGGCCAGTTCCAACCCTCCACCGAGGGCAAATCCATTGATAGCCGCAATAACCGGGGTTGAGAGATTTTCTATAAAATCAAAGACCAATTTTTGTCCTTCTTTAGCTAAATCTGAACCTTCTTTGACATTAAAATCTGCAAATTCAGAAATATCGGCACCTGCAACAAAAGCTTTTTCACCGCTTCCTATTAAGATTATAACACGGGTATTTTCATCTGAATCAGCATCTGCGAAGGCATCGTGCAGTTCTGCCAAAGTCTCTTTGTTCAGAGCATTTAACTTGTTAGGGCGATTAATCGTGACAGTGGTAATTTTATCGTTTTGATCAACTAGAATATTGCTGTAACCCATTTTATTTATTTTTTTGGAATTGTAACCGTAAAAACCGATCCTTTTCCTAATTCAGATACAAAGGTAATATTTCCGTCATAAGCCTCCACAATATTTTTTACCATAGCCAAACCTAAGCCCATACCGCTTGATTTTGTGGTAAATTTGGGTTCAAATATTTTATCTTTATCTTCTTCTGAAATGCCAATACCATTATCAGCCACGGTAATAATTACATTATTGATATCTTGTAGCACTTTTATTTCAATTTTAGCATCATCCTCGTTATCAACGGATTGAATAGCATTTTTAGTCAAGTTGGTAATTACCCTAATCAATTGTCCTTTATCTAATTTGGCAATTATTTCATCCTCATCGTGGAAAAAATGAATATTGTCTTCATTAAAAATATCCAATGCCAATTTTACAACCTCCACAACATTCAATTTTTCACTGTTTTGCTTAGGCATTTCTGCAAAATTGGAAAATGCCGAGGCTATGGAACTCATTGTATCTATCTGTTGTATCAATGAATTGCTAAATTCTTTGATTTTCGATTGAATATTAGGGTCGTTGGCATCAAAACGTTGCTCAAAACTTTGAACGGTCAATCGCATTGGCGTAAGCGGATTCTTTATTTCATGTGCTACTTGTTTTGCCATTTCTCGCCATGCCTGTTCACGTTGGCTTTTAGCCAATTTTATTGCACTACCCTCAAGTTCGTCAACCATATTGTTATAGGCGTTTACCAAATTGTAAATTTCTAAACTGGCATTATCTAAAATAATCTTTTCATTACTTTTTCCTAAAGCCGTTCTGGCCATTTTTTCGCTAACCGTTTTAATAGATTGCGTTATGTATTTAGATACAAAATAAGCAATACCAACGGCAATTAATAACATAAATAAATAAACAAATGCCAATCTAGATAAAAATTCCTTAAGCTCTTCTTGTTGAAACGAATTATCTTTCAAATAATGGATATGTAATATGCCAATAGGTTTAAATTTCCTATCGTTAAAATAAGTATAAGATGACTTATATTTAATACCACTAGGCGTTTGGTCTTCGACAACTACTCTGTGGTCGGGGCTTTCGGCCAATTTATTTAAAACCCGTTGAGATATTTTCTTCTCGGTATTATCCTCCGTAAAATCAGATGAAGAACTAATTTGTAGTTCGCCTTCCAAATTAAAAATCATAATATCTAGCTGATTTATATCAGAAATATCATAAATTTTATCCTTAAATATTGAATGTAAATATTCTTCTTCTACAGGAAAAGTAGTCCTACGTTGCAACTCGATGTCAATACTTGTTTTAATGGCACTTTCCTTTCTTTCCAATCGCTCTTCGTGGTAATCTTTGGTTTGCTCGTTATATTGATAAATTGCGGTTAAAGCAATTAGGATGGAGGCTATGACCACTAAAAGGATCATTGCAAAAAATATACGGGTACGTAAAGAGAATTTTTTAAGTTTCATTCAGTGCAAAGTTGGCATAAAGATAGCAAATATCGTACCTAAAAAGACAACTATTGGTTAATCTAAATGAGAAAAATACGGAAAAAGGTTAAATCTTTATAAACTTTGAAATACTTCCTTTATTTACTTTCAGATAGTAAACCCCAGGTTTAAGGTCGGCCGTATTAATTTTAATTTGGTTGTCTTTAGCACTTAATGAAGCATTTAGATAAATAAGTTGACCTAATTTGTCGAAAATTTGAACATTATTAAGGGCATCTTTTTTGGAATTTAAAGAACCCACAATAAGCTGATCCTTAACGGGATTTGGAAACAGTTTTACACTCTTTTTTTCAAGTTTGGTTACCTCCGCTTCTATATTTTTTTTCGGAATAGTATCAGATGCCTTTACATAAGACATTGATTCGTAAACTTCTAAATTGCTAGAGCTATTTATTGCAAAAAGAAACGCAGGTATTAAAAGTAGCATACCTGATAATTGTTTTAAACCCATTTTTTATTATCAATTTAGAGTTGTTTAATTAAATAGGGATGTGCAAAGATATAAAAAATCTTAATTGATTGAGATTGTTGAGTTTAAGTATTTAAAATATTTCTAACAAATTTATCAACACTGTTTACACCAAAATCTGTCAGATGCTTTATAAAAGCCGAACCGATTATTGCTCCTTTTGCATATTTGGTAGCCTGTAAAAACGATTTATTGTCTGAGATACCAAAACCGATAACTTGTGGGTTATTCAATTGCATTTTATCAATACGTTTAAAATAATCTGTTTGTTCTTTGCCAAAACCTGATTGACTACCCGTTACGCTTGCACTGCTGACCATATAAATAAATCCGTTTGAAATAGAATCTATAAAACGGATACGCTCATCACTAGTTTGTGGTGTGATCAAAAATACGTTAATCAATCCGTGCTTTTCAAAAATGAATTTGTACTGTTCGTTGTAAACATCCACAGGCAGGTCAGGAACTATCAATCCGTCAATGCCAATATCAGCACATTTTGCACAAAATTCTTCCACTCCAAATTGCAGCATTGGGTTAAAATAACCCATAATAATTAGTGGAATGTTTACTGTTTTTCGAATGTCTTTAAGCTGTCTAAACAAAATCTCGCTGGTCATTCCGTTTTTTAAGGCTTGGGTAGAACTGGCTTGTATGGTTGGGCCATCCGCTAATGGGTCGCTAAACGGCAAACCGATTTCTATCATATCAACACCTGATTTTTCAAGGTTTTGAATTATAGTTACAGTATCTTCCAAATTAGGATGACCCGCAGTGAAATAGATGGATAGTAAGCGTTTGTTTTGGTTGAGTTTTTTATTAATTCTGTTCATATTCTGTTCTAATTAACAGACCTACAAGGTTTTGAAAACCTTGCAGGTCGGATGCACTTTACAATTCAAAATAGTTGATATAGGTTTCTAAATCTTTATCTCCACGACCAGATAAACTTAGTACAATCACATCATCTTTCTTAAACTTTTTCTTTTCAAAAACAGCCAAGGCATGCGAGCTTTCAATAGCAGGAATAATACCTTCTAACTTGCTTAATTCTAATCCCGATTGCATGGCTTCATCATCCGTAATGGAAATGAATTCTGCTCTACCCGATTTGTATAAATGAGCATGCATTGGCCCTACCCCAGGATAGTCCAATCCCGCAGAAATAGAATAGGGTTCGGTTATTTGTCCATCTTTGGTTTGCATTAACAAGGTTTTACTTCCGTGGATGATGCCTTCTTTTCCCAACACAGAAGTAGCGGCACTTTCACCAGAATCAACACCCAAACCTGCAGCTTCAACTGCTATTAATTTTACGTCTATATCTTCTAAAAAATGATAATACGCTCCGGCAGCATTGCTCCCTCCTCCAACACAGGCGATTACATAATCAGGTTTTGTTCTACCTTCTTTTTCTTGCAATTGCCATTGAATTTCTTCTGAAACCACAGCCTGAAAACGAGCCACCATATCAGGATAAGGATGTGGACCTACCACAGAACCGATTATATAGTGTGTATCAACAGGATTATTAATCCAATCGCGAATGGCTTCGTTGGTGGCATCTTTTAAGGTTCTACTTCCGGATAAAGCTGGAATAACTGTCGCCCCTAACATTTTCATTCTAGCAACATTTGGAGCTTGACGGGCAATATCAATTTCGCCCATATATACAATACACTCCAAACCCATTAAAGCACAAACCGTAGCCGTTGCCACGCCATGTTGGCCAGCTCCAGTTTCTGCAATAATCCGATTTTTACCCAATCGCTTAGCCATTAAAATCTGCCCAATGGTATTGTTGATTTTGTGAGCTCCTGTATGGTTTAAATCCTCTCGTTTTAAATAAATTTTTGTGTTGTATTTTTCTGATAAACGTTTTGCATAATATAAAGGAGACGGACGACCAACATAATCTTTTAGCAATTGTTGAAATTCTTTTTGAAAATCAGGTTCAGCCATTACCTTTAAATAGTTTAGGCGTAATTCCTCTACATTTGGATAAAGCATTTCGGGTATGTATGCTCCACCGAATTCTCCATAGTAACCTTTATCGTTGATGTTGTAAAGCCCCCTTCCCAGCCTTCCCCCCAAAGGGGAAGGAGCTTGCTTTGCGTTTTTCATTTTAATTTGTTTTTAAACTTCTTTAATTTCTCTGTATTTTTTAATCCCGCTTCAATTTCAAATTTGCTATTTACGTCTATTACTTCACAATAGTTGGACGCATCGCTTTTTAGGAATGATTCTAACTTTTCTATTTCATCCAAACCAATTCCACCACTTAAGAAATAAGGTTTTTTAAATGGGTATTTCTCTAAAACGCTCCAATTAAAAGTGTATCCGTTACCTCCTGGGTTTTTGCCTTTAGTGTCAAACAAAAAATAATCACAAACGGATTCGTAAGGTTCTAAAATACTAAAGTCAAATTTGTCTTTTATAGAAAATACTTTGATGATTTCTGTTTTAGAAGGTGAAATGAGTTCTCGACTCCGCTCGAACTGACAGTTAAGTTCCTTACAATATTCAGGAGATTCTTCTCCGTGTAATTGTACCGCTTCCAAATTATGTGTAATCACTTTATCAATAACTTCTTCTACACTAGTATTTACAAAAACACCCACTTTTTTAATTGATTCCGGTAATTCAGGAATAGTACCTTCAAAATTTCGTGGCGATTTATCATAAAATATAAAGCCCATATAATCGGGTAGCAATGCAGCAACCTTGATTATATTCTCGGGATATCTCATTCCGCAAACTTTGAGTTTCGGCCTCCCCCTAGCCCCCTCCGAAGGAGGGGGAACACGCTTATTTTTTGAATTTGGATTCATAAAATTGTCATTCCCGCGAAAGCGGGAATTTTTCAAATGTTATTCTAATCTTTATTGATCAATGTTTCTTTTAAATATTCAATTTCTCAATAAACTCTTTCGCACTTTTACCAGCATCATTGGTTTTCATAAAATTTTCGCCAATTAAAAAACCTTTGTAACCGTATGGTTGCAATTCTTTGATAGCGTTTACACTACTAATTCCACTTTCAGACACCTTAACAAAATCATCCGGTATTTTAGCCGCTAATTGCTTGCTATTCTCTAAACTTACGTCAAAAGTTTTTAAATTTCTATTATTTACGCCCAACATGTCTAAACTCGGCATGATAGATTTTTTTAACTCTTCTTCATTATGGACTTCCAACAACACTTCCAATCCTAAACTTCTGGCAAATTCCGAAAACCGCTTAATTTCCTTTCGAGATAAGACCGCAGCAATCAACAAAACAACATCAGCACCATAGGCTTTTGCCACTAATAATTGATATTCGTCTATAATAAATTCCTTTCGTAACAGTGGCAAATTACAACTTGCTCGGGCGGATAATAAATCATCTAAAGACCCTCCAAAATATTTACCATCAGTCAAAACCGACATACCGCAAACACCAGCATCTTCATAACCTTTTGCAACATCAAAAACATTTAAACTTGTATTAATAATTGATTTTGAAGGTGACCGCCTTTTATGTTCAGCAATTATACCTGTATTGCTTTCTTTTAACCTTTTGGCTAACGAGACTGTTTTACGTTCAAACAGGACAGATTTTTCCAATTGTGAAACCGGTAATACCTTTTTTCGAAGCATTACCTCGATATATTTATCTGCTATTATTTTATCAAGTATTGTCATTTTAGTTCTTCAGACTTATTTCTTGCAATTTCTTTAATGTTTCCAATCCTTTACCACTTAATAAAGATTCTTTTGCCAGTTCAAATCCCTCTATTGGCTGTAAGTTTTTTACAGTTGCAATTGCCATTCCTGCATTAGCACAAACTACATTATTTTGGGCCGCTGTACCTTTGCCACTAATTACATTCATAAAAATATTGGCTGAATCTTCCACAGAATTTCCACCGAAAATTTCTTCTTGTGTAATTTGTATAACCCCAAAATCATCAGGACTCAACATCGTTTCCGTATGATTTGTAATTGCTTTTGTATCTCCTGTCAAAGATATTTCATCATAACCATCCAAAGCATGTAAAATGGTGAAATTTTTATCTGTGTTTTGATATAGGTAACTGTACATTCTAGCCAATTCCAAATTAAAAACGCCCACCAATTGATTTTTAGGGAAGGCTGGATTTACCATTGGCCCCAACATATTAAAAAAAGTTTTTACGCCTAATGCTTTGCGAATCGGTGCAACATTTTTCATTGCTGGATGGAACAACGGAGCATGCAAGACACAAATTCCTGCTGTTTCTAAACTTCTTTTTAAAAAGTCCTTTTTATTACTGAATTTAATACCCAAATATTCCATTACGTTGCTTGAACCCGATACTGAAGAAACACCATAATTACCATGCTTTGTTACATGAATTCCTGCTCCTGCGGCAACAAATGAAGACAAGGTTGAAATATTAAACGTGTTTTTGCCATCACCACCAGTACCGCATAGATCAATCGTGTTATAATCAGAAAAATCAACTGCCAGGCATAAGTCTAACAATGCATCACGAAAACCTTCCAATTCTTCAACTGTAATACTCCGCATCATATACACCGTTAAAAAAGATGCTATTTGACTGGGATTGTACTCTCCTTTTGAAATATTGACCAGTACATTTTTTGCCTCCTCTTTTGAGATGGTTTCGTGATTGATAAGTCTGTTAAGTATATTTTTCATTATTGACTTTAATTTAAGACCTACAAGGTTTTGGAAACCTCGCAGATCAACAATTAGTTAATTAACCAATTTTCCAATATTCTTTTCCCATTTGGTGTTAATACGGATTCTGGATGAAATTGCACGCCTTTTACATCGTACTTTTTATGTCGTAATGACATTATTTGCCCATTTTCATCAAATGAAGTAGCTTCCAAACAATCAGGCAAATCAGTATCAACAACCCAAGAATGATAGCGGCCCACTTCAAAGTTTTTTTCTAATCCATTGAACATAGGTTCGTTATCAACGGCAAGTTCAACGTTGGTAGCTACACCATGGTATACCTCATCTAAATTGATAATTTTTCCACCAAAAACTTCACCAATGGCTTGTTGACCTAAACAAACCCCTAAAATACTCTTAGTAGGTGCATATTGTCTAATGATTTCTTTTAACAAACCTGCCTCATCTGGTATTCCTGGCCCTGGTGAAAGTACGATCTTATCATAGGCTTCAACCTCATTTAAAGTTAACTGATCATTACGTTTTACGGTAACATCACAATCTAAATCTTCCAAGTAATGTACCAGATTATAGGTAAAACTATCGTAGTTATCTATGACTAATATTTTTTTCATCGTGTGCCCGCGTAAGCGGGTATTTGTTTAATTTAACTCTATTTAAGAAGGAGTGATAAACACCCCTTTAGTCCCCTCAAGGGGACAATTACTCCTATTAAACCCGTTCAGCCAACTCAATGGCATGGGTTAATGCTCCTAATTTATTATATACCTCTTGCAATTCATTTTCTGGATTAGACTTTGATACCAATCCTGCTCCCGCTTGCCAATGTAGTTCGTGATTTTTACTCAAAAAAGTGCGAATCATTATGGCGTGATTAAAATTACCATCAAAATCCATAAAGCCAATGGCTCCACCATAAAAAGCCCTACTCGTTTTTTCATATTGCTCAATCAATTGCATCGCTCTATGCTTGGGTGCACCACTCAATGTACCCGCGGGAAAAGTATCAGCTACAACTTGCATTGTAGAGGTTTCTTCGTGCTTTTTACCCGTAACTTTACTTACCAAGTGAATTACATGAGAAAAAAATTGCACTTCTCTATACGTTTCTACTTTTACCTGACTACCATGTCTGCTTAAATCATTTCTTGCTAAATCTACCAACATCACATGTTCTGCATTTTCTTTTTCGTCTTGCGATAATTTTTTAGCTAAAATTGCATCTTGTTCATCATTACCTGACCGTTTAAAAGTCCCTGCAATTGGATGTATTTCTGCCAATCCGTCTTTAACGACTAACTGTGCTTCGGGCGAACTGCCAAATATTTTAAAATCGCCATAATCAAAATAAAAAAGGTAGGGAGAAGGATTAATACTTCGCAACGTTCTATACACATTAAATTCATCTCCTTTAAAGGATTGTTTAAACTTTTTCGATAACACTAATTGAAAAACATCGCCTCTAGCACAATGCTTTTTAGCAATTTCTACATGTTCTTTATATTCATTATCTGTTAAATTAGAATTAATATCACCATCTTTTGTAAACTTATATGTTGTGAAATTCTGTGCTTTTACCAATTGGTGTAAATCCTCAATATTACTTTTTTCGCCGTAATCATGTGCAAAAATATAAGCGTGGTTTTTAAAATGATTTATCGCAATAATATTTTGATAAACCGCATAATACATATCAGGAATTTCAATGGAATTCTCCTTTTTTGATATTTTTACATCCTCGAAATATCGTACTGCATCATAACTGGTGTAGCCGAAAATTCCGTTATGGATGAATTTAAAACTATCATCTTTTACCACATCGAAACGTTGAGAAAATTTATGAATTTCAGCGGGGACATCGGTTTCGCTCGTAATATCCAATACTTCACTACTTCCATCAGGAAAAGTTTGAAAAATCCTTTCGTTTTCTACTTTTATAGTTGCAATTGGGTTAAAGCATATGTACGAAAAGCTATTATCATTGGCATGATAATCACTACTTTCTAATAAGATACTATTTGGAAAACGATCGCGAATTTTTAAATATACACTCACGGGTGTAATAGTATCAGCAATTATTTTTTTTGATGATGTGTTTAGTTTGAATTTCATTTGGTATAATAAAAAAAGCTTGTCGTGAATGACAAGCCTTGTTATTTTTAATTTAAATATACAATGGTTTAGTTCACGAATTTGTGTTTCGAGAATTCCACCACCAAGTATTATTTAAAATTGTGTTCATAATTATTTGTTGAGACAAATGTAGTAAAATATTTATATAATCAAAAAAATATTATAGTAATGATACTTCTTTCTAACTAATTGCTTCTTGAGAAAAGGTAGTGAGGGAATTTTCATACTTCTCTCAACCTGTCAATTCGGCCCAAACCTCAAATTTCATAATACTTATTAATGTTTAGGTATGGCTGACAAAAAACCATCCTTAATATTGCTAGTTCGCATTTGAGGAATATGATCGTAATGTTTCGAAAAGTAGTCAATCATATCTTTGTTCATGCAAGGTATTGGACCATCAGATGTCTGCCAAAAAAATATTGAATCTTTTGAGGGTGAAAAATAGTTTAAATTTTCAAGTTGGTATTCAGCATATTCTAAATTTTCAAATTGAGTAATTGCTCTAGGCAAAATTATCTGTGAAGGAATTAAGGCATATTTTTTGCTCATAATATCACTATTTGTAAATTTATCGGTATTCAAACCAAATATCCCAATAATAAATAGTATTGTAAGATTTGTAATAACCAATAGTTTTATGGCAGTAAATTTCTTATGGAGCAACTTTGAAGCGATAAGCAAACTCATTGCCAATAAAATAGGCATAAAAAATCTATATTGAGAAGATGTAATGTAGAATATTATAAATTGTACGAGAAAATAAGCATAAAGAAAGTACATTTCCTTTTTCTTACGAATGAAAAAGGGAAAGACGAACATAAAAAACAATATCAATTTATTTAATATACCATTGATTTTTGGTAAATTAATCCATGCCCAAAATTTATCAATAAAATTTAGTTTGTTAAACTCTTCCCAATTGTATTGTATATTGTTATTTATTTTCCAATTGACTTTAACCAATTCATTACCAAGAGCTATAGGATATAAAGGATGACCAGTAATAATAATATTTTTTATCACAAAACCAGATAGTGAAATTAAAGACATGACTGCTGTAATTTTCCAAAATTTAGAGTCATTGCCTTTTGCAAGAACAACTATTAACAACAATAAAATCGGTGATATTGTAACTTTAATTGAGGTTATTAATAAGCACAAAATAGTAATTAGTATAATATTTTCTATTTTGTTATTTTGGTATAAATCAAGATACAAATAAACAATAATGGGCACAATAATTAAAATAGGAAAATCAGTAGAGGGTGAACCAATAAAAAAGAATAGACCGACTAATACAATAAAAATAAGTGAAATAAATAAATCATTTTTATTTCCGATCAATTTATACTTTTCCCATTTCTCGATCATAAAATAACTTGATACAATTATCAAGAAACCATTTATGTCATTGAGATTGTCAGTTAAAAAGCTAAAATTAAAACTGGCCTGTAATATATGCCATCCGGAAAATTGCCCTAAAAAAGGATGCAAATTGGCAACCCCATTAACCAAACCATAATTATTGAGCCATTTTATAGTTTGTATGTAATAGGTTTCGTTATCCGTAAGAAATGGTAATGAGGAAGAGTGCAACAAAGACAAAACAACCGTAGTTAAAAGCAATATCTTGCTATTCCTTGAAAATAGAGTAAAGTTATATAATACTTGTTGAAAACTTTTCTTTACCGTTTGGAAATTAAACGTTATAAATAGTGTTGAAAGTGTTAAATTAATTAAAAAGAAATATTGGTCTAATGGAAAAAATACAGCGTAAAATGTCGAAATAATTAATTGAACAAACATTCCAATGAATACCGTAAAAACGATATTGTAATTTTCAAGATTTATCCACTTATTGAAAATCAATCCCATTCCAAATATTATGTATAGAATGAAAACATAGGAAATTAAGATTAAAAACATAAAAGAAATTTAACCATTAAACAAAAACCTTCTATTAAAAGTACAATATACAACTACTTGAATGTCAATTTAAAATATATTAATAGCAAGGACAAACCTGCTGTTATACTGTTGGTAATTATCATGGCTAAACTATTAACGTATATACCGTAAATTAACCATAAAATAATGCCCACAAAAAAAACCATAAACATTGTTAATGAAAGACTATCGGCAGATTTACTTTTCCATGTTTTATAAACTTGCGGCACAAATGCCGCTGTCGTTAAACCACCCGCGATTAAACCTAAAATTTCAATAGATGCTATCATCCTACAATATTTACAATTTTACCTGGCACAATAATTACTTTTTTAGGCGTTCTACCTGCTAATTGTGATTGTGTTTTTTCATGAGCCATCACCGCAGCTTCAATTTCATCTTTGGTTAAATCTAAACTTAAATCCATGGTGAAACGCATTTTACCATTGAACGATATTGGGTAGGTTTTGGTACTCTCCACCAAATACTTTTCTTCAAACTTAGGGAAAGGTGCTGTTGAAATGGATTCTTTATGACCCAATTTGCTCCATAATTCTTCTGCTATATGAGGTGCATACGGTGAAATTAATATTAATAACGGTTCTAAAATATCTCTGCTCGTACATTTTTGAGCAGTTAACTCATTTACGGCAATCATAAAAGTAGAAACGGAAGTATTGAATGAGAAATTCTCAATATCTTCCTCTACTTTTTTGATGGTTTTGTGCAATGTTTTATATTCCTCCCCCGGAGCCCCCTCTGGGGGAGAACTGGTTACGTAAAAAGTTCCGTTTTCACCTGTATGGTACAATTTCCATAATTTTTTAAGAAAACTGTGTACGCCCGTAATACCCGCAGTATTCCAAGGTTTTGCTTGTTCTAATGGGCCTAAAAACATTTCGTACAGACGTAAACTGTCCGCTCCATATTGTTTACAAATAGCATCTGGGTTTACAACATTGTATTTGGATTTAGACATTTTTTCGACTTCGCGACCAACAATGTATTTATCATACTCTAAAAAGAATTCTGCATCATTATACTCTGGTCTCCATTTTTTAAACGCTTCGATATCCAACTCATCTGATGAATTTATTAATGAAACATCTACATGAATTTTTTGCATGTCAACTGTTGAATTTTCTTTTCCAACAGCTTTATCAATCTTCTTTAAATTATTGAAGAATACACTTAAATGAGCTTCATTAACAGATGAACCTGCTTCTCGATATCCATTTGAAATAAAAAGAATTTTATCATTATTTGCAACTCTATAAACATAAGCACTCGTCCCTAAAATCATTCCCTGATTGATCAGCTTTTTTGCAAATTCATCCTTAGGTACCAACCCTTTGTCAAACATAAATTTTTGCCAAAAACGGCTGTATAGTAAATGTCCAGTAGCATGCTCACTACCACCAATGTATAAATCGACATCTTGCCAATAATTAATGGCTTCTTGCGAGAAGATTTCAGCATCATTATTTGGGTCCATATAGCGGTTAAAGTACTGTGAACTTCCTGCCCAACCTGGCATGGTGTTCAACTCTAATGGGTAGATTCCGTTATCCTCGTGAGATTCCTCGTCGCTCGTTCCTCGCTTTGTCGGAATGACAAGTTTATCATTAGATACTACTTTATTATTTTTTGTATCCCAAGCCCAAACCTCAGCATTGCCCAATGGTGGTTTGCCATCTTCGGTGGGTAAGTACTTTTCAACTTCGGGTAAGATAATTGGTAAATATTCTTCATCAATCATTTGAGGCAATCCGTTTACATAATACACTGGAAAAGGTTCACCCCAATAGCGTTGGCGACTAAAAACAGCATCACGCATACGGTAATTGACTTTTTTATAGCCAAGTCCACGTTTTTCAATTTCATAAATAATCATTTTCATTGCCTTTTTATAGGGCAATCCGTTTAAGAAATCAGAATTGGCAATTACAGACTTCTCTTTTTCGGCAAAAGCCCCTTCAGAAATATCTACACCTTCAAAAATATTAGGAATGGGAATATTAAAATGTTTGGCAAAATCGTAATCACGTTGATCGCCACAAGGTACTGACATTACTGCTCCCGTTCCATAGCCTGCCAATACATAATCACCAATCCAAATCGGAATCGGTTCTTTGGTAAACGGATGCTCGGCATAAGCACCAGTAAAAGCTCCTGAAATGGTTTTTACATCCGCCATTCTATCCAATTCACTGCGTTTGGCAGTGGCTTTGATATACGCTTCGACTTCTTCTTTTTGTTCTGGAGTTGTAATTTTAGTAACCAATTCATGTTCAGGAGCCAAGGTCATAAAAGATACGCCGAAAATGGTGTCGGGGCGGGTGGTGAAGACAGAGATGACCTCCCCCAGCCCCTCCGAAGGAGGGGAGTTTAGCTCTAATTTAATTTTTAAAAGTACGTTATCAATATTATTTAGAACTTCTTCGTTAGTAAAACGTAACAATTTAAAACCCTTTTTTTGTTCAAGTAATAATTGTCTTTCCGCATCTTTATCTAATTGATATTTATGAATTTCACCATCAACCTCAATGATTAATTTCTTTTCAATACACACAAAATCCACAATGTAATTAAAAATTGGATGCTGTCTTCTAAATTTGACCCCAAGTCCTTTCTTTTTTAACTTTTCCCAAAGCTTTGTCTCTGCAGGAGTAGGACTCTTACGCATTTTTTTAGCTCTGTCAAGTAAAACTCCATAAATTTCAGAATCACTTGTTCTATATCGAGGCTCGGTTCCCCCTCCTTCGGAGGGGGCTAGGGGGAGGTCGCTTGTGGGTAGAACTTTAAAACTCACCATCGCCCCTTCACTCCTCCCAATCCAATTGGTTTGTGAATCTTTAAGAGGTTGTGGCCAATCTATTTTATCTAGACCATCTAATAAACGCTGAGCGTATGCGGAAATACGCATACTCCATTGTTTCATTTTTTTTCGGATTACTGGGTGTCCACCACGCTCTGAAACTCCGTTTACAATTTCATCATTTGCCAAAACAGTCCCTAAGGCAGGGCACCAATTTACTTCAGTATCCGACAAGTAGGTTAGACGATATTGTAAGAGAATTTCTTGTTGCTTCTCATTTGAAAAACGTTTCCATTGCTCAGCATAGAATTGTTCAATATCCTCATCTGAAACTGCATTAACGGTTACATTACCTTCTTTTTCAAAAGTGGCTATAAGGGTTGAAATATCTTCGGCCTTATCAGAATGTTTATTATACCACGAGTTAAATAGTTGAATAAAAATCCACTGTGTCCATTTATAATAACTAGGATCGGAAGTACGCACTTCCCTACTCCAATCGAATGAAAAGCCTATTTGATCTAACTGTCTTCTATATGTTTTTATATTCTCTGCAGTTGTAATTGCAGGATGTTGACCAGTCTGAATAGCATATTGCTCCGCAGGTAATCCGAAACTATCATAACCTTGAGGGTGCAATACATTAAATCCTTTGTGACGCTTATAACGGGCATAAATATCTGAAGCAATATAACCTAACGGATGCCCAACGTGCAAACCCGCACCACTAGGGTAAGGAAACATATCCAACACATAATATTTAGGTTTTTCAGCACCTTCTTCACCTGGGTTAGCGGCCTTAAACGTTTTGTTATCCGCCCAATACTTTTGCCATTTGGCCTCAATTTCATTAAAATGGTAACTCATTCGGTTATTTTTTTCAAGTGGCAAAGTTACGTTTAAACTGTTAAAGGAGAAAAATTTTAAACTCCCATTTGCTCTAGTGTTTTTTTTATACTTTTAACAATCAGAAAACTACACTCAATATGAAAAAAATTATCCTTTTATTTTTTGCACTTTTAATATTCATTTCTTGTACAGAACAAGAAAAAGCCGACTTAATTATCTTCAACGCCAATATTTACACGGTAAACGATTCTTTTGCTAAAGCGGAAGCCATTGCCATTAAAAATGGAAAATTTATCGCGGTAGGCACAACAGCCGAAATCATAAAAAAATATGAGGCAGCAAATA
The DNA here is from genome assembly GCF_034296135.1 of Aureibaculum koreense. Lineage (NCBI taxonomy): Bacteria > Pseudomonadati > Bacteroidota > Flavobacteriia > Flavobacteriales > Flavobacteriaceae > Aureibaculum > Aureibaculum koreense. The sequence goes on along the minus strand of NZ_JAXKVV010000005.1, from coordinate 12,022 downwards.
ATATTGATGTAGATGGAAAAACAATAGTACCAGGATTAATAGACGCCCATTGTCATTTCTACGGTTTAGGGTTATCTGAACAAAAGGTGAAATTAGAAGGCACTAAAAGTTTTGATGAAGTAGTACAGCGTATTGTCGATTTTCAAAAAGAGAAAAATGTAAGTTATATAACCGGTCGCGGTTGGGATCAAAATGACTGGGAGGTTAAAGAATTTCCTACAAAGGATAAATTGGATGAATTATTTCCAGAAACCCCTATTGCCATTACACGCATTGATGGACATGCCTTATTGGCTAATCAGGCTGCTATAGATTTGGCAGGAGTAACCGTTGATACTCCTTTTTCAGGTGGAGATATCATAAAAAAAGATGGAAAGTTAACTGGTGTTTTTGTTGACAATCCTATGGGTTTAATAGGTTCTAAAATTCCTGGCCCAAGTTTACAAGAATCCATACAAGCCTTGAAAGATGCCGAAAAAATATGTTTAGCCAACGGATTAACAACAGTAAATGACGCTGGTTTATCAAGAGAGGCAATCGAGTTAATTGATAGTTTGCAACAAGCAGGCCAGTTAAAAATTAAAGTTTATGCCATGGCATCTGCTTATCCTAAAAATTTAGATTACTATCTCAATAAAGGTACTTATAAAACAGATCGCCTTAACGTGCGTTCGTTTAAAGTCTATGGGGATGGTGCGTTGGGTTCTAGAGGTGCAGCCTTACGAGAGCCTTATAGCGATAAACCCGGACATTTTGGTGCTTTGGTAAATACACCTGAAAACTTAAAAGAAATTGCGGAACGTATAGCTGATTCGGATTTTCAGATGAACACGCATGCCATTGGCGATTCTGCCAATCATTATTTATTGGAAATTTACGAAGAAGTGTTAAAAGACAAAACAGATAGACGTTGGAAAATAGAGCATGCACAAATTGTTTCGCCAGACGATTTTGATTTTTTCAAAAATATTGTTCCATCCATACAGCCTACCCATGCCACTTCTGATATGTATTGGGCAAAAGACCGAGTAGGTGCAGAACGCATGAAAGGGGCATATGCTTTCAAAGATTTATTAAACCAATATGGAAAAGTTGCTTTGGGAACGGATTTCCCTGTTGAGCACGTAAGTCCTATGTTGACTTTTTACGCTGCTGTTGCCAGAAAAGATTTGAACAATTATCCTAAAAATGGTTTTCAAATGGAAAATGCGTTGTCAAAAGAAGAAACGCTAAAAGGCATGACTATCTGGGCTGCCTATTCTAATTTTGAAGAAAATGAAAAGGGCAGTATTGAAGTTGGTAAAATGGCCGATTTCATTATCCTTGACCAAAATATTATGGAAATTCCTGTTGAAAAAGTCCCTAATATAAAAGTGCTAGATACATATGTAAACGGTGAAAAACTGAATTAACTTTTATTAATTCGATACCAGTACTGGTTCTTTTTCGAATTTTAGCGGTACGTTCACCCTAACGGTATCCCAACCTAAAATCATCTGAGATGTATCATTCTTCTCTTTAAATGCTATTGTAAATGCTTCCAATTCTTCTCCTTTTTTTACAGGTACTGTAATTTCTGCTACGTTAAAAAACGGATCGTATTGGCAGGCACCCCAAACATCAGTTTGAGAGCTTAAAATAACTTGCCACTCTTCCTTATGAGGAATAGTAACCAGCACATAAGTTCCTGCTTTTACCTCGCAATCGCCAAATTGTACATCTTTAAAGAATTTAACTTCGGTTGCTTCGTTAGCTCCAGTTCGCCATAATTTATCGTATGGCACTAAATTACCGAATACTTCCGAATCTTCTTTCTTTGGACGACCGTATAACACTTTTGCTAACGGTGGCATTATTTTGCTTTCTCTTAAATATGATATATCATGAGGAATATCATCTACAGGTACAAAACCTTGGGCTCTGGTTTCAGAAACAAAAAAAAGGATTAAAAAGAGGGAGATAACAGTTGAAATGTAAAATTTTACCATGCAATAATTTAGTTTAGTTGGGATAACAACGTGATTTTTGTCACTTTATTATTAAAAATTTAAACAATATAGGTAAATACTTCTTTTAAAGTATTGCATATTTTTACAAATATTAAATAAATTGTGTTAATTTGTAAGCATATTATTGTTTTTTGTTTATGAAATGAAATAAAAAATGAATTTTTGCATTATTAAAATTAGAAAACCAAAATTATGTGTGGAATTGTATGCGCTTTTGATTTGAAGCAAAAATCTGAAGATTTAAGACCCCAAGTATTAGATATGTCTCAAAAAATCCGTCATCGTGGACCGGATTGGAGCGGAATTTACGCCGATGAAAAGGCAATTTTAGCTCATGAGCGTTTAGCTATTGTTGATCCAGCTTCTGGTAAACAACCTTTATTTAGTGAAGATAAAAAATTGATCTTAGCCGCCAATGGTGAAATTTATAATCATAGAGAACTACGTAAACAATTTGAGGGTACTTATAATTTCCAAACAGAATCCGACTGTGAAATCATTTTAGCTTTATATCAGAAAAAAGGTGTTGATTTTATTGATGAAATGAACGGAATTTTCGGATTTGCAATTTATGATGTTGAGAAAGATGAATATTTTATTGCTCGTGACCACATGGGTATTATTCCGTTATATATAGGTTGGGATGCCAACGGAACATTTTATGTTGCCTCAGAATTAAAAGCATTGGAAGGTGTTTGTACTAAAATTCAGTTATTTCCTCCTGGGCATTACATGTCTAGTAAAGATGGTGAATTTGTACAATGGTATAAAAGGGATTGGACGGAATATGACGCTGTAAAAGATAATGAAACTTCAATTGCCGAAATAAAAGAAGCGTTGGAAGCAGCAGTTCACCGTCAATTAATGAGTGATGTACCTTACGGAGTATTACTTTCTGGCGGATTAGATTCTTCAGTAACATCTGCAATAGCAAAAAAATATGCCGAAAAGCGAATAGAGTCCGATGATACCAAAGCGGCTTGGTGGCCTCAATTACACTCCTTTTCTGTGGGATTGGAAGGTTCACCTGATTTAGCCGCAGCTCAAAAAGTAGCAGATCATATTGGTACTGTACACCATGAAATAAAATTTACAATTCAAGAAGGTTTAGATGCTATTCGTGATGTGGTTTATAAGCTAGAGACATACGACATAACAACTATTCGTGCTTCTACGCCAATGTATTTGATGGCAAGGGTCATCAAATCTATGGGAATAAAAATGGTATTGTCCGGAGAAGGTGCCGATGAACTTTTTGGTGGTTACTTATACTTCCATAAAGCTCCCAACGCTAAAGAATTTCACGAAGAAACTGTACGTAAATTGAGTAAATTACATATGTATGATTGCTTACGTGCCAATAAAAGTTTAGCCGCTTGGGGTATTGAAGGTCGTGTACCGTTTTTAGATAAAGAATTTATGGACGTTGCCATGCGAATCAACCCTCAAGACAAAATGATCAATGGTGAACGTATGGAAAAATGGGTGGTCAGAAAAGCTTTTGAAGATATGTTACCGCATAGCGTAGCTTGGAGACAAAAAGAACAGTTTAGTGATGGTGTAGGTTATAGTTGGATAGACACTTTAAAAGAAATAGTAAATGCCGAAGTAAGTGATGAACAACTGGCAAATGCGAAGTATAAATTCCCAATCCAAACACCTACAAGTAAAGAGGAATTCTATTACCGTTCTATTTTTGCAGAACATTTTCCAAGTGATGCGGCAGCTTTATGCGTACCGCAAGAAGCATCTGTAGCGTGTAGCACACAAATAGCTTTGGAATGGGACGAGAGTTTTAAAAACATGAATGACCCATCGGGTAGGGCAGTATCAAAAGTGCATGACGATGCTTATATGAAATAGTAAAAATTAAATTTTCAATAAAAAACCCTGCTTACGGCAGGGTTTTTGTTTTTTATATATCTTTGATACAAACAAAACTAGTAAAATGAAAAATTTAAACCTAATCATCGTAATTGTTACGATGGTGTTTATGTCTTTTAGCTTATCCGCCCAAGATAAGCTAAAAGGCAACAAAATAGTGACTTCGGAAAACAGATATATCGAGGGATTTTCCAAAATTGAAACCCATGATAAAATTGAAGTTATTGTTACACAGGGTATGGAACAATCCGTCACCGTTGAAGCTGATGAAAACTTACATGTAGCAGTATTTACTGAAGTAAGGGACAGTACATTAATTATTGATCTTACTAAACGAATAACCAGAAAAAAAGAATTACGAGTATTGGTTACCATTGACCAATATATCAATGAGATTATTACCAAAGATAAATCTGAAATTACATCGTCTGGAACACTTAAATTTGACCATTTGACCATCAATGCAGAAGATGATTCTAAATTGACTTTAGATTTTCAGGCCTCGAAACTCGTTTTAAATAATAACGAAAGTGCAAACGCAAAGTTGACCGTAAGTGCCGATGATGTTTTTATAAATGCTGATAAAGCAGGTAAAGCAAAAATAAATCTTAGTTGTAATCATGTTGAAGCTATTATTGAAGGCAGCTCAACCACCGAAATTTCCGGAGGTTGCTCTGAATTGTACGTTAATGCACAAAATAGAAGTAATTTTAAGGGTGGAAGCCTAGAAAGCAATGAAGTAATTGTAGAAGCGACAGATAACGCGGATGTTCAAATAAATGCAAAAAAAGAATTAATTATTAATGCTATTGATGATGCAGAAATCTATATTTATAACAATCCTAAAATTACCATTGAAAAATTTCAGGATAAAGCAGTTTTAAGAAAAAAATAGGAAAATATTTTGTCGGTATTTGAATAGATAACTCCATTTTTGTAGATAACTCTAAATTTTATAAAATGAAAATATTAATTGTAGAAGACGAGGTTGAATTATTAGACTCAATGGCAAGTTATCTTAAAAACGAAGATTTTATCTGCGAAAAAGCTACATCCTTTTTTGACGCAGAAGATAAAATTGTAAGTTTTAAATATGATATTATAATCCTAGATATCACATTGCCTGATGGAAGTGGTATTGACCTATTAAAACTAGTGAAAGAACAATCATCTAAAACCGGTGTGTTAATTGTATCTGCCAAAGATTCATTAGATGATAAATTGAAAGGGCTAGACCTCGGTGCTGATGATTATATTACCAAACCCTTTCATTTGGCCGAATTAAACTCAAGGATAAATTCGTTAATTAGACGTAGAAATTTTGACGGTGATGAATTTATTGAATTCAATGAGATTAGGGTAGATCCTAGTTCAAAAGAGGTAACAGTACACGGAAAACCTGTCGAACTGACTAAAAAAGAATTTAATTTGCTGCTCTATTTTATTACCAACAAGAATAAAGTACTTACTAAAGAATCTATTGCGGAACATCTTTGGGGAGATGATATTGAAATGGCGGACAGCTACGATTTTATTTATACCCACATGGGAAATTTAAGAAAAAAAATAAATAAATTAGGTGGTAATAATTACTTACAGACCATGTACGGCCTAGGTTATAAATTTACAGACACGTTAAAGTAATTTAACACACACTTCACTTAAGGGATAAATAAAAATAACGCATGAAACTAATAGAAAGAACAAGTAGAACTTACCTCTGGCTATCTATTGTTATATTCATTGTATCTGCTGGTATGCTTATCTTTGTACTAACAACCGTTATGAATAATAGGTTGGACGAACAACTGCGTTACAGTAAAGAAGTAATCTCCAAAAGAATAAAATATGGCTATCCGCTAACTATATTTGAAGAACCGAGAGAACTCAATGAAGCAGAACAAAAAAAATATCCTAATGACACCATAATATTTAAGGATACTTTAATTCTTAGAAACATTGAAGGTGAGGGTGTTGACGAATTTGAAAAATACCGGCAACTTACCGCCTATGAAACCCTGCACGATGCCAGATACAAAATTGTTGCCAGAAATTCATTGGTCAGAAACCAAGATTTTATCTGGGTAATAGTGTTGTCTTCATTTATAATTATTTTACTCTTGTTAATTGGGTTGTGGATTTTAAACACGCAAATCTCCAAAAAATTATGGCATCCTTTTTATACCAACATAGATAGACTTAAAAATTTCTCTGTGCAAGATCAAGAGGCTATTGAGTTGGAAAATTCAAATATAGATGAATTTAAAGAACTTAATAATTCCATACAAAACCTTACTCAAAAACTACAATCGGATTTTAGTAGTTTAAAAGAGTTTTCAGAAAATGCTTCGCACGAAATGCAGACACCATTGGCAATTATGCAATCAAAAATTGAATTGCTATTACAATCGGACAATATTAATAAGGAGCAATCGGAACAATTGCAATCCATTTACCAAGCTGGCAAACGACTATCTAAATTAAACAAAACCTTATTGTTATTGGCAAAAGTTGAAAACCAGCAATATAGTACTAAGGAAGAAGTGTCATTTCTAAATTTGATCGAAAAACAATTGGAAAACTATGAAGATTTTATCCTCAATAAAAACATTACTGTAAACAAAAATTTATCAGATCATATAATTTCTACCAACACCATTTTAGCAGATACGCTAATTTCAAACTTATTGAGCAATGCCATTAAACATAATATAAATGATGGAATTATTTCTATTATATACACAGAAGAGCAACTCATCTTTAGTAACACTGGAGAACCGTTAAAAGGAAATCCTGAAGATCTTTTTAACCGTTTTAAAAAACAAAGTACTCGTAAAGATTCCCTAGGTTTAGGTTTGGCAATTATAAAACAGATTTGTGATGTTAATCAATGGCAGCTCAATTATTACTGTGAAGATAAATTGCACACACTTAGTGTAAGTTTTGGTAATGAGATACATTCTGAAGAAAATTAATATCTGTAAGACTCCCGACCAATAAATCTTTGTTCTCAATTGTATTGACAAGAAGACAAATCACAATTAAATGTTAAAGTAAAAAACTTCACTTTATCTTAAGAATATCTTTAGAATCTGCCCCTACATTTGACCCAACAAAAACAAACAAAACTAAATATTAATTAATTTAAAAACACAAAATCATGAGAAAATTAAGTTTCCTAGTAGCGTTCGCAGTAATGAGTTTAGTAAGCACTGCTACTTTTGCACAAGAAGTTGAAGAAACAGTTGTAGAAGCCGTAGCTCAACAAGAAGAAAAAGTAGAAATTCAGGTAAGTGAATTACCAGAAGCTGTAACTGCCGCTTTAGCTGCTGACTTTGCTGATTATTCTGCTGACAAGGCTTATAAAACTACAAAAGATGAACAAGAAGTTTATTGGGTGGTTTTATCTAAAGAAGATGCTAACATAAAAGTTCTTTTTGATGCTGAAGGTAAAGTTATCAAACAAAAAGAAAACGAACTTTAGTAAAAGAATAAACAAAGCAAATTGGGTTGATTGCTTTTAACTGGAACAGCTTAACAAAATCTACAAGTTAAGCTGTTTCTTTTCTTTAAGTATTATTTGAGTCAATAGAAAAAACACGTTCGTTTCTGAGCGTTTTTTTTTTGATTTTAAAATAATTTATGATGATCAAGTTATAATTTAACCTTTTACAGCGGGTCTCTTAATTAAATGTTAAACTTCTAACACGCTCATTATCTTTAGAGTATCTTTAGAATCCGACAGTACATTTAACGCAAATTAAAAACCATCATAATGAAAAACGAAAAAGACTTATTTTATGTAACCATTGCCAATCAGAATGCCAAAGTTAAATTCGTATTTGATACCAAAGGTAAATTGTTAAAGAAAGACGATCTAAAGACCATAATTCCAAAAAGTTTAATTGGTGCTTTTTAATTTTTTTATATTTCTAACAAAAACTTTAGATTCTCTTTAGATTCTCTTATTACATTTGGTGTATCAAAAAACACTAAACTAAAAACAGAGCAAATTGGGTTGATTGCTTTTAATTGAAACAGCTTAATATATTACTACACATTAAGCTGTTTCTTTTTCTAAATGAATCCATTATGCAAAACAATAAAACACTCTAAATTTAAATACCTCTCTATTGTAGAGAATTTGTTAATAACTTACGTTATTTAACGACATTGAAAACACGCTCAACCGGGCGTGTTTTCTTATATTTGTATGTTTTTGAAAATACTTAAAAAAGAGACATAAAAATATGAGCGAAGAAGCTAAAAAACAGAATTACTCAGCGGATAGCATCCAAGCCTTGGAAGGGATGGAACACGTTAGAAAACGTCCTTCAATGTATATTGGGGATGTTGGTATTAGAGGTTTGCACCACTTGGTTTATGAGGTAGTCGATAACTCTATAGATGAGGCTATGGCCGGGCATTGTGACGCTATAAGTATCATTATCAATGAAGACAATTCTGTTACTGTAAAAGACAATGGTCGTGGTATCCCCGTAGATATCCATAAAAAAGAAGGTGTTTCTGCTTTACAAGTGGTAATGACCAAGATTGGTGCAGGCGGTAAATTCGACAAAGATTCTTATAAAGTTTCCGGTGGTTTGCACGGTGTTGGTGTTTCAGTTGTAAATGCACTTTCTTCGCATTTAAAAGCTACTGTTTATCGCGACGGTAAAATATACGAACAGGAATATGAACGCGGTAAAGCATCTTATCCTGTAAAAGCTGTTGGCGAAACAACCGAAAGAGGAACGGTGGTTACTTTTTTAGCGGATGATACCGTTTTTCAAGCCGACATAGATTTTAATTACGAAACTTTGTCAACCAGATTAAGAGAATTGTCTTTCCTTAATAAAAAGATAAGACTATCAATTACGGACAAAAGAAATAAGGACGAGAAAGGCGAATTTATTCATGATGAATTTTACAGTGAGATAGGATTGCCCGAATTTATCAAATATCTTGACGGAAACAGAGAGCAATTAACTTCTGATGTTATTTCAATGGAAAGTGAGAAATCAGGTATTCCAGTAGAAGTAGCCATGGTTTACAATACTTCCTACAATGAAAATTTACATTCGTACGTAAATAATATCAACACACACGAGGGCGGTACACATTTATCTGGTTTTAGAAGAGGATTGACACATACCCTGAAAAAATACGCCGACTCTACCGGTATGCTCGATAAATTAAAATTCGAAATTGCAGGTGATGATTTTCGCGAAGGATTGACAGCAATTATTTCGGTAAAAGTAGCCGAACCACAATTTGAGGGGCAAACCAAAACCAAATTAGGCAACCGAGACGTTACCTCAGCAGTTAGCCAAGCCGTTTCTGAGATGTTGACCGATTATTTGGAAGAAAACCCCAATGATGCAAAAACAATCGTTCAAAAGGTAATTTTAGCCGCTCAAGCACGTCATGCCGCAAAAAAAGCACGTGAAATGGTGCAACGCAAAACGGTAATGTCCGGTGGAGGATTGCCAGGCAAACTATCGGACTGTGCTTGGACAGATCCGGAAAAATGCGAATTGTTCTTGGTCGAGGGAGATTCTGCGGGCGGTACCGCTAAAGCGGGAAGAGATAGGAATTTTCAAGCCATTTTACCGCTTCGTGGTAAAATTTTGAATGTTGAAAAGGCCATGCAGCACAAAGTTTTTGAAAATGAGGAAATCAGAAATATGTACACCGCTTTGGGTGTAACTATTGGTACCGAAGAAGACAGCAAGGCTCTAAATCTTGAAAAGTTACGTTATCATAAAATAGTTATTATGTGTGATGCCGATGTAGATGGTAGCCACATTGCAACATTAATTTTAACTTTCTTTTTTAGATACATGAGAGAGTTGATTGAAGAAGGTTATATATTTATTGCGGCACCACCATTATATTTGGTTAAAAAAGGTGCTAAAAAAGAATATGCCTGGTCTGATAAAGAGCGTGATGAATTGCTTAAAAAATTTGATGGCGGCACCATACAACGCTATAAAGGTCTAGGTGAGATGAATGCCGAGCAATTATGGGACACAACTATGGACCCTGCTTTTAGAACCATGCGTAAAGTAACCATAGACAATGGCGGTGAAGCGGACAGAGTGTTCTCAATGCTTATGGGAGATGAAGTGCCACCTCGTAGAGAATTTATTGAAAAAAACGCGGTTTACGCAAATATTGACATATAAAAACAAACACATGAAAGTAACTATTGTAGGTGCAGGAGCTGTTGGTGCAAGCTGTGCTGAATACATTGCCATTAAAAACTTTGCATCAGAAGTTGTAGTATTAGACATTAAAGAAGGTTATGCCGAAGGTAAAGCCATGGATTTAATGCAAACCGCTTCGTTAAACGGATTTGACACAAAAATTGTGGGTTCAACAGGGAATTATTCAAAAACCGCCGGAAGCCACGTTTGTGTAATCACATCAGGTATTCCTAGAAAACCAGGAATGACGCGTGAGGAACTAATAGGTATTAATGCTGGAATCGTAAAAACGGTTTCAGCAAGTTTGATAGAGCACTCTCCAAATACCATTATTATTGTGGTTTCCAATCCTATGGATACAATGACGTATTTAGTTCATAAAACAACCAACTTGCCAAAAAACAGGATTATAGGTATGGGCGGGGCATTGGATTCCGCTCGTTTTAAATACAGACTGGCGGAAGCATTAGAAGCCCCTATTTCTGATATAGACGGTATGGTGCTGGGCGGCCACTCAGATACGGGTATGATTCCTTTAACCAGCTTAGCTACGCGTAATAGTGTGCCTGTTAGTAAATTTTTATCTGAAGAGAGGTTAAATCAAGTTGCTGAAGATACTAAAGTTGGTGGTGCTACCTTAACAAAATTATTGGGTACTTCCGCCTGGTACGCTCCAGGAGCAGCGGTATCTAGTTTGGTACATGCCATAGCTTGCGATCAGAAAAAAATGTTTCCTTGTTCTACTATGCTTAGTGGCGAATACGGCCTGAATGACATTTGTATAGGAGTTCCCGTACTATTAGGTAAAGATGGTATCGAAGAAATTGTAAAGATCGATCTATCGGATGCTGAAAAGGAAAAAATGAAGTCTAGTGCTGAAGCGGTTAGCAAAACCAACGGTTTATTAGAATTATAACTACCTCTAAATCCTCCTCTTTTTTAAGGGGAGGTGACGTAGTAGCCGGGTGGGTTTGCAACTAATAAGGGCTGCTTATGTTTAAGAACAGTCTTTTTTATATATTTACAAAAAACTTGTCTGCCAATTGGCGGATTTAAAAACACAAACAAAATGAAAAACATGAAAAAAATAATCTTAGTCTTACTTGTAACTATGAGTATGAGTGTTATTGCTCAAAAAGAAATTAAAGAGGGTGTAATGACAAATAAAGTCACCATGTCTTCTGACAATGAGCAGGTTAATGCATCTTTTGCTATGATAGGCGATATTAGTGCAACTACTCATTTTAAAGGAAATAAAGCACGTACTGAGCAAAGTAATCAAATGACAGGAACTCAAATTTCTATAGTTGACCAAGATGCTAAAGAGTTTCTCATGTTAATGGAAAACCCGATGTTGGGTAAAAAATTCTTAAAGCAAACTACTGAAAAGTCTGATGAGGAATTGAAAAATGTTTCTGTAACCGCTAATGGAGAAACCAAAACCGTGGTTGGATATGAGTGCAAAGGTTATGACGTAGTTACCAAACAAAATGGACAAGAACTTAAAATGAAAATGTTCGTTACCGATAAGATTTTAGCTCAAGAGCAATACGCATCCATGTTGGGAGGTAAATTAAAAGGGTTTCCTTTATATATGGTTGTATCTATGAATCAAGGGGGAATGGCAATGGATATTACAATTGAAACCACCGAAATTAAAGAAGAAAGCGTAGATGATAGTAAATTTGATATGACCATTCCTGAGGGATATACCGAAATGGCAATTCCAAAACAATAATTTACACTTTTAAAAAAATTCAAATTAAAGAGGCTTTAAAAGACCTCTTTTTTATTTACAGTAATACCATTTCTGATTTAAAAATACTCAAAAAATGTTTTAGTGTATAATTGATAACTGGTGATAGATTTTATAAGTTCAGGAGTTAGTTGGTTTACCATCTCAGTAATTTTATCTTGTAG